>NZ_JBHVWC010000038.1:17681-97666 GCF_042882445.1 Kitasatospora sp. NPDC058218
CCGCCCCCCCGCCCCGCCCGGGGGGTCCCTCTTTTTTTTTTTTTTCTTTTTTGTTGGGGGGGGGGGGGGGGGCGCGGCGCCCCCCCCCCCCCCCCCCGCCAGCCCCGTTGACCAGGAAGGAAAGGCCATGTGGCGACGTCGGCAGAACCGCGCCGAGGAGGCCGCCCGCGCCGAGGAGGCCGTCCGCGCCGAAGGCGAGCAGGCAGCGTCCGCACTCGCGGCCCATCTCCGGACCGGCGGCCGGCTGGTGCCGGTCGAGGTGGCGGGCGTACCGCTGGCCGTGGGCGAGACCGCCCTTGCGGACGTGTCGTGCTGGGCCGCCCGGTTCTACGGGACCGACATCGTGTATCCGCAGTCGACTGGGGGGTACTACGAGAACCACCCGACGTTCGGCCAGCAGTGGGTGCCCAACCCGCTCGACGCCCGGCGGCGGCAGGACGCCGAGGCCGCCGCCGAACAGCAGTGGCGCGACCACACCCCGGCCCGCCTCGTCCTGACCTCCACCGGAGTGCGGCTCAGGCCGGTCGGCTCCTCGACCTGGATGCCCTTCGACCACTGCCTCCTCACCGGCCTCACGGCAGGACCCGGGGAGCTCGTGCTCTCGTACAGCGTGTGCGCTCCGCTGCTGATCGGCGGGCCCGCCGCCCCCTGGCTCGGGGTGGCGATCGAGCACCTTCGCCAGGCCGGCTGAAACAGCCTCTCCACCACGAAGCCGGAACCTAATTCCTGGAATTAGGTTCCGGCTTTTTTGCTGATTCGAGTTGTCCGCAGACCTCTGTGAGGATTTAGGCACGGCCAACGCCACAAGGCGATTATCGGCCCGCCGGAGCCCGGCCAACGGGCTCCCCTTTTCCCGAGAGGGGCTGATGGCCTTGATATGAGCGACTGCTTTCGCGCACCCTCCCCTGAACTATGCCACGGGTTGACGGGTACTGGAATCGGCATCTGACCTGGACGAAGGTCTGCCGACAAGGCCAGTGGGCACTCAGCGGACAGAGGGCGGCACAGGACTGCCCCCTCGCCCGTGAATTCTACGGCGATGACCCGCCGATAAAGCCCGCAGAGGAAATCCCCCTCCCCTGCGAAGGGGTGTTGCGGCCCTCCCCCCTGGGGCCGCAACACCCAATCACTCGAAATCCCCCTTGCACCGAGATTGCGGATTCCCCATGCCCCGATCCACCCGTTTCATACGCATATCCGCCGCCATGGGCATCGTCGGCACGCTGGCCGCACTGTCGACCGGCTGCTCCAGCGGGCCCGACGCTTCCCGCCCCTCGGCCGCGCAGCCGAACACCGTCTCGGCGGGCTCCGCGGTGGCGACCTCGGTCCGGTCCGCAGAAGACCCGGCGGCACCGCCGAACGCCACCTTGCCGGCGGACGTCGACCAGGCCGCACGGGCGTTCACCACCGCCTACGCCGAGCACGACGCCCGCGACGGCAAGGACAGCTCGTTCGCCGACGCCGGGGCCCGCGCCTCCCAGATCGCATCCGGCGACCTGGTGGCCATCCTCAGCCAGAAGCGCCCCGGCCAGGAGGCGGCCTGGGCAGCGCTCCGCGCCGAGCAGGCCCGGCAGACCGTCGAGATCAACTCGACCAAGGTTCCCGACGGCGCACCGGCGCCGACCCGAGCCGTCGCCCTGGTCCGGGTGAACTACACCCTCACCACCACCCCGGCCTCCGGGCCCGCGCGGCGGAGCGGTGAACAGCTCGCCCTGCGCCTTGAGCACGTCTCCCAGGGCTGGCGGGTCACCGCCCTGCCCTGGGCGTGACGAGGCCGCGATGAACACGGGCTCGAAGTTCGGCCTGGGCCTCGCCTCCGCCATGGTGGTCACCGGCATCGCCCTGCTGACCACGTTCGGCGGGGCCGACAGTGCCTCCGCCAAGGAGGCCGGCCCGGGCGGCGGCATCTCGACGGACGCACCCGTCCCCGGCTGGGTCCGGGACCTCATCAACAAGCACGCGGGACTGTGCCCGCAGGTGACGGCCAGCCTGCTGGCGGCCCAGCTCTACACCGAGTCGAACTTCAATCCCGACGCCGTGTCTCCGGTCGGCGCCGTCGGGATTGCGCAGTTCATGCCCGGCACCTGGGCCGAGCACGGCCAGGACGGCGACGGCGACGGGATCAAGGACATCCGCAACCCCGCCGACGCCATCGCGGCGCAGGCCAAGTACGACTGCACCCTGGCCAAGGAAGTCAAGGACGTGCCGGGGGACTCCACGGAGAACATGCTCGCGGCCTACAACGCGGGCGGCGGGGCCGTGATCAAGTACGGCGGCATCCCGCCGTACGAGGAAACCCGGAACTACGTCCGCAGCATCCGCGACCTGGCGGCCAAGTGGGCGGACGCCGTCCAGCCGAACCTCCCGGTCGGCGAGGGAGCCGCCCGCGCGATCTCCGCCGCGAAGACGGCGCTGGGGACTTGGTACCTGTGGGGCGGCCCCTGCGAGTCGCCGTACACCGGCGGGAGCGGCTGCGACTGCTCGTCGCTCACCAAGATGGCCTGGGCCTCGGCAGGGGTGAATTTGCCGAGGGTGACCTACGACCAGGTCAGGGCCGGTACCGCCGTCGCCAGCGTCTCTCAACTGGCCCCGGGCGACTTGCTGTTCAGCGTCCCCGGGGACTCCGGCCCCGAGCACGTCGGCATGTACATCGGCAACAACGAGGTGATCGACGCCCCGCACACGGGCGCTCAGGTCCGCATCCAGCCGCTCAGTGTCTGGACGCCTCAGATCATCGCCATGCGGCACGTCGGCTAATCGCCACAAACACCCTCATTTCATCCCACACTCACCAAAGGGCCTGAACATGTACAACCTCCTGTCTGCCGCTGCCGATCCCTCCCTGCACACCACCCTCGCCGCAGGTGCCGACGTCGTCTCCGGCGTCACCCCGGACTGGGGCCCCTTCGGGAAGCTGGGCGGCACGGCGAAGGTCATCCTCGGCGTCATCGCCGCCGTCACCCTCGTCATCGGCGCAGGCGCGTTCCTCGCCGGCGTCGGCAAGTCGAAGGGGTGGTTCGGCGAAGGCCACAGCACCATGGAGAGCAGCCGTGGCAAGGGACTGATGGTCGGCGGCCTGACCGTGGTCTTCCTGGTGGCCAGCTTCGGCACCATCTTCGGCATCACCTACGGCATGGGCGTGTGACCCATGGCCTCTCGACTCCGTAGGAGAAACGATTCTTCACGGTCGGCCGGACCACCCCGGCCTGCCGCCAAGCTCTCCGGCATCGCCGCAGGCGGGGTCGCGGTCGTCACGCTGGCCGGAGTGATCGTCAGCTTCGCCACCGGCTCGCCGTCCACGCCCGCCCCCTCGGCGCCCTCGCCCGCACACGCGGCCCCGCAGGTGAACGTGGAGCGCGCCCGGGCGGTCGACGGTGTCCCCGTCGGCTACCCGCACACGCAGGACGGCGCGAAGGCAGCGGCGGCCAACTACACCGTGGTCAGCGGCAGCACCGCCTTCCTCACCAACAGCGAGCGTCGGCACCGCGCCGTGGCGGCCATGTCCGCCCGGGACGCCGCCGACGCAGCCGGCAAGAAGGCCGACCTGGCCGCCGCCGAGTCGGTCGCCTCCCTCCGGGGCGACAACCCGGAGGTCTCCGCCGATCAGGCCATCGCCCGTACCGGCGTCCTCTCCGCCCGCGTCCTGGGCTACGACGACCAGGGGGCCATGATCCGGCTGTGGACCACCACGGTCCGCGGCAGCGCGGCCGGGCACGCGACCCCGGTGGCGGGGTACCGGTCGGTGACGGTCACCCTGGTCTGGGAGGCCAACGACTGGAAGCTCAAGGACAGTTCGAGCACCGCCGGGCTCGTCGCGCCGATCGACGCGCGGCAGGCGTCCAACGTCGCCGCCGACTTCTCCGGCTACGTGCCGGCCGCTGCGGACGATCCGGTCGTGACCGGTGCGGCCCGGCCGGACGGCCTCCCCGCGCCCTACGAGCAGAACGAGCAGGGGGCCCGTGCCGCTGCGGTCAGCGCCGTCATGCTCTACGGCGACACGCGGTTCTTCACCGATGAGCAGTGGCGGCACCGGATGCTGGCCGCCACCGCAGCACCGAGCGTGCTCAAGTCGGTCACGTCGGACTCCGACGCGACGGCCCGCCTCGTCACGGAGAACCGCGGGGTCGGCACCAACGGCAAGTCGGCGGACGGCAGCGAGCTGATCACCCGGACGGCCGCCCTGGCGACCCGCACCATCTCCTGCTCCGGCCAGGCCGCGAGCATCGAGCTCTGGACCGCGTCGGCGGGCGGGATCGCGGGCGGGGAGGAGACCCGCCGCCCGCAGGTCGCCTTCCTGCGGATGACCGTGGACCTCACCTGGGCCGACGGCACGTGGAAGACGACCTCGGTCACGCCGTCCGCGCCTCTCGTGCCGTCGCCGCCCGCGATGCAGCAGGCGGACTCGGCCGACAGCTTCTCCGAGGTGGGGGGTGTCGGCAATGCGCCTGCGACTGCGTGATGACGCCCCCGGCCTGCTGCGGGTCGAACGGACCGCGCCGAGCCGCTGGGGGCGCCGGCTCCGGACCATCGCAGTGGTCAACGTCGTCCTCGGGTTCCTCTTCGTCCCGGCCGCGGTGGCGAACCCGTTCTGCTACATCCCGATGGTGTGCGAGGCCAAGGCTGCGATCGACTTCGTCAAGGACCCGCTCGGCTTCCTGCTGCAGAAGCTGACGGAGGCCAACATCTGGTTCCTGCGCAAGATGTTGGAGTTGATCCAGGCCACCACCAAGATCGACCTCACGTCGCCCGGCTTCCTGAAGCAGTACGCGATCATTTTCGCGGCCAGCTGCCTGCTCACCGTGGCGCTGTGGTTCGTCGCCGTGGCCAAGCGGGCGGTCCGCGGGGTCGGCATCACCACCGCCGTGTCGGAGGCGATCGGCTTCCTGCTCCTCCAGTTCACCGTCAACGCGCTGACGCCGGGGGCCCTCGCCCTGCTGCTCAAGGCAATCGACGAGGTCACGGCGGTCTTCGAGCCCTACGCGACGGAGAACTTCAAACCGTTCCTGGAGAACATCCTCACGGTGATGGCGGCCAACCCGAGCGAGGGCGTGGGGCAGCTGCTGGTGGTCAACCTGATCATGATGGCCGGCGCGCTGCTGATGTGGATCGAGCTGCTGATCCGCAGCGCCGCGATCTACGTGGCCGTCGCCCTCGGGCCCATCGTGAACGCCGGTCTGGTCGACCGTGACCTGTGGGGCAAGAGCAAGAAGTGGTTCGGTGCGATCTTCGCCATCGGCTTGTCCAAGCCGGTCCTCTTCGCCCTGCTGGGCCTGGGTGGCGCCGTCCTGAGCGACACCACGGGTTCCATGTCCGACGCGGTCTCCAAGACGCTGGTCGGCGCGCTGATCCTCCTGCTCGCGGTGTTCGCGTCGGCCACGCTGTACAAGTGGCTGCCGGAGTTCGGCGACCACATGGCACAGCTCCACCACGACCGGAAGGCGGCCCAGTCCTCCGGCCCGGCCGCCGCGATCGACGGCCCCGGGCAGCACGCGAACCGGGCGATCAACTCCCGTGTGCAGGACTCCCTGGTGGGCGGCGGCGGGAAGTCCGCTGGCGCCAAGGCGGCCGGAGCCAAGATGGGCGGCGGTACCGCCGCTGCGGGCGGGCCCGTCGCCGTCGGGGCGGCCGTGGCCAAGGCCGGACTCGACATGGCCAAGAACAAGGCCGCCAGTTCCCCCGGCGCGCAGGGTGCGGACGCCGCCAACGGCGGCCTCGGCTCCGACCAGGCCCAGGGCCACTCCGAGACGAGCGGCCACACCGGAGCCCCGAGCGCCCCGGCAGGCACCTCCTCCGGTGCGGTCGTCGGCTCGGCCCCGGACTGGTCCGCGGCCAGCGGCCACGCCGCTTCCGACGCTCCGGCCATCGCCAGCCCGGAGGGCCCGACGTCCGGTCCGGTCGTCGGCTCGACCCCGGACTGGTCCGCAGCCAGCAGCCATGCCGCTTCCGGCGATCCGGCCGCTGCCCGTCCGGCGGGGGCAACCTCCAGCCCGGCCCCGGCCTCGCCGGGTGGCAACGCAGCCTCTGGGGCACCGGCCACCGCCGGCTCGCAGGGCACGAGTTCCGGACCGGTCGTCGGACCGGCCGCTGCCCCGCCCGGCGGCGACGCAGCCTCCGGCACTCCGGCCAACGCCCGCCCGCAGGGCACGAGTTCCGGTCCCGTCGTCGGAGCGACCCCTGCCCAGCCTTCGGCGCCGCAGTCCCGGATGGCGCTCAACTGGGACAGCTTCGCCGGAGCCTCCCCTGCTCCGGTCGCCGCACGGCCGCTCGCGCCGCAGGCTCCGTCCCCGGCGGCACCTGCCCCGGCACCCGTGCCCCCGACGGCACCGACGCCCCGCCCGGCACCGCACTCCTCCCCTTCCCCCGTTCAACGAACCACCCCGGCCCCCGGACCCTCCGTCCCGACCGCGCCGCCTTCGCGGCCGATTGGCGGACAGGCACCCGGCCGGCCGGACCCCAGCAAGGACTGACCCATGTCGACTCGTACGTACCAGTTCGGAAAGCACCGCCCCACGGGCCTGGTTGGCCGCCGCGACCTCGGCGAGCAGGTCGTTCTCGGCAGCGGCGCCGTGACCGGCCTCCTGCTCGGCTTCGCGTTCAGCGGCGCGACAGCCCTCGCGGCGACGGGCCTCGTGGCGCCGATCCTGATCGCCCTGGCGATCGTCTACGCCCCGTACCGGCCGAAGGGCACCTCACAGCGGCGGTCCCTCTACCGCTGGTGGCGGATCAACCGCTACCACCGCAAGGCGCTCCGCCGTACCGGCGGTGTCTGGGTGTCGCCTGCGGTCGAGGCGGGCGTGCGCCGTGACGGCACGCCTCCGGACGCCGCGTTGACGGAGCCCGAAGGTATCGCGGGCATGACCTGGGTTCCGGTGACGGTCCGCGGGCAGCAGGCCGTCGTCGTCCTCCAGCCGGAGGCCGGCTGCGTCACCGCCACGCTGGAGGTCAGCTCTCCCGGCCTGGGCGGCAAGGACGTCGGGGAGCAGGTCGTCGCGCTGGAGCGCTGGGGGGAGTTGCTCGATGCGTTCGGCAACGTCGAGGAACACCCGGTGAAGCGGATTCAGGTCCTCGCCCGGCAGATGAAGTCCGACCCGTACGCCCACCAGCGGTTCATCGCGCAGCGCGACCAGTCCGCGGCGACGGCCAACGCCCCGCAGTGGCTCAAGGACTCGTACAACGAGCTGGCCAACGCGGTGTCGACCAGCGCCGAGGAACACCGGTACTACATCACCATCCACGCGAAGTTCACCCGGGACCTGGCGGCCGAGGGCTCCGCCCGGGGAGCCGGTGACGACGGGATCGCCGCTGCGATGGCCATCTACCTGGACGAGCTGTGGTCCCGCGCCGAGGACGCCGACCTCTCGGTGGTCGCCCCGCTGGACGAGGGCCGGATGACGGCCTTGATCCGTAACAGTTTCGACCCTGACCACGCCATCTGGGACAACGACCTCCCCAGGGCTCACGCCTTCCCGCGCAACGTCGACGTCCGCCAGGGCAGCCACGTGGCCACCCGCGCGGCGGGAAGCACCGAGAGCTGGTTCCACGCCACGGCCTACGTCGCCAGCTGGCCCACCACGCCCGTCGGCCCCGGCTTCCTGTCTCCCCTGCTGATCGGGATGCCCGACGTGATCCGCACCTTCTCCATCACGCAGCAGCTGGAGCCGAACGACAAGGCGGTGGAACGCATGTTGGCGGAGGACACGAACAACCAGGCGGAGATGCACCGCGACCGTCAGCGGGGCAGGAACATCGACCCCCGCGACCAGATCGCCGCGAGCGCCACCGGCTCCCGGGGCATGGCCCTGGCCGCCTCCGGCGCGGCCGGCTCCGCGGTCGTCGGCTACATCACGATCTCCGCCCGCAGCATCGAGGAGCTGGAGCGCACCAAGCGCACGACCGCGAGCCGTGCCCGTAACTCGAACCTGCGGATCGAGTGGCTCGACCTCGAACACGCCCGTGCCTTCGCGAACACCCTGCCCCTCGCCGGAGGCATCAAGTGAGTGACCTGCTGACCCTCGCCCCGCTGTCGCCGATGCACCAGACCGTGCGCCGCCCGCTCTACACCGAGACGACCACCAGCCAGGCCCTGTTCCTGCCGGTGGCCCCGCCGACCCTGGGCAGTGCAGGCGCGATCATCGGCCGCGAATTGTATTCCGGAAAGGCATTCATCTACTGCCCTTTCGTGGCCTTCGGCGACGGACTGCCCGGCGGCAACATGATCGTCATGGGCGATACCGGGCGTGGAAAGAGTGCCCTCACCAAGACCTATGCCGCGCGGCAAATTCGCCTCGGCCGGAAGGTCGTGGTCCTGGACACTAAGGAGCAGAAGGAAAGGGAAGAGGGCGAATGGGCGGCACTCGGCCGTTCGCTCACCGGAAAGGCCCCGGTGAAGTTCGCCCCGGGCGGCGGGTCCGGTGCCTCCTGCATCAACCCGATGGACCCCGCCATCTCGGGCAAGAGGCAGACCGAGTTGGTCAGGACGATCGTTGAACTCGGCCTGGGCAAGACCCTGGACGAGTTCGCCGGCTCCGCCTTGCGGATCGCGATCCGCCGGGCCCACCAGCGGGCGGAGACCCTCGGGCGCACGCCGCTGCTGGCGGACGTCGCCGCCGCGCTGCGGGCACCCGAGGAGTCCGACGCCGTCGCGAAGCAGCGGACCCGGGACGAACTCCTCGGCGACGGACTCGAAGCGTCCTACGTCCTCGACCGGCTGTGCGGAAGCGAGCAGGACTCGACGGGGGACCTCGTCGGCATGCTCGACGGGCCGACCAGCCTCGGGGTGGGCCTCGACAGCGACATGGTCGTCTTCGACCTCACCAAGGTCCCGTCCGGCGGCGTCGCCATGACGATCCTGGTCGCCGTCATCAGCGTGTTCCTCGAAGAGGTCTGGCTGCGACCGCTGTGCGAGTGCGGGGCGGAGCCGAGCCAGCACGAGCGCGTCGTGGTCGACGCGGACTCCGGCGCTTGGGAGGTGGGTCCGAACCCGGCGACGGGCTGCCGCCGCTACACCCAGCGCAAGCGCATTCTTATTGCTGAGGAAGCGTGGCACATTCTCGGCACCCCTCAGCTGGCCGCCCTGCTCGAAAAGTTCCTGAAGTTTGCACGCGGTCTGGGATTGTCGTGCATTTTCATCGTCCACCACTTGTCAGATATTGATGACTCCCCGGAGACGCAGGCGGCGCTGAAAATGGCCGATACCGTGGTCATTTACTCGATGAAAAAGGCCGAAGCGGAAGCCACCGTGGCCAGACTGGGGCTTCCCTCCTGGACGGCGGACCACATCGTGCGTCTGCGTCGAGGAATCGCGCTGTGGGTGGTGGGAGAGGTGATCTATCCCGCCGTTCAGCACCTGCTGGTGGTGGCGGAGCAGCACTTGTGCTTCTCCTCCGGCTCGATGACCGACGTCTCCACCAGTTACCCGGAGGCGGCGTGAACGGCTCCCGTCACCTCCTCGCCGTCGGCCCCGTCCAGGCAGATCCGGAACGGACGCGCTCCATGACCATCACTACCGCCGGGACCGCGCTCCCGGTCGACCACCACGCGGTCCGCGGGGAGATCGACCAGCTGCACGCCGACGCCCTCGAACTCGCCCGGCGCACGAAGGCACTGGCCACCGTCCTCGACCACGGGGACTACTCCGCGGCCGGAGGTCGTGTCCGGGCCGCCGTCACCCACCTCTGGCGCGCGGCCGAGGACCTCCACGGCGCGTTCCACACGGCTCCCCCGCGGTGTGCCGGGCCTGATGCGGCGGTCTCCCAGCTCTGCGGCCGGCGTATGCGCTACCTCGCCGCCCGGGTCGGACAGAGGGCCGCGTAGTGGACGTCATGCCCAGTGGGATGTCCGTGGCGCTGTACGCCGTCGCCGCCGTGTGCGCTGTGGCCATGGCCACCGTGTGGCTGCTGATGAAGCGGGGAGCCCGCAACGCCGGGTTCGCGGACAAGGGCCTGCTCAAGCGGCAGCTGTCTGCCGCAGCTGTCCTCAAGGCCACGGAGATCCGGCCCTCCCTCACCAGCGGTGACGCCCGCCAGCGCCGCACAGCGGTGCCCCTGGCGAAGAAACGATCCGCCTCCCGCTGACCCACCTCCCCCACTCGTTCGGAGCACGCCTTGCAACACCCTCTCCTCCCGCACGACTTCGGCTACTCGCTGGGGACCTCCCAGCGCCCGAAGGGCGTGGATCTCTGGTCCCGCGCCGACAAGGCGTGCCGGGTCATCGGTCCCATGGGCTCGGGGAAGACCCTGCGCTTCTTCGCCCCGACCATCCGCCGGTGGCCCGGGCCTGTCCTCGCCACCTCCACAAAGGCGGACCTGGTCGAACTGACCCTCGACGCCCGGCGCACCGACGGCCGTCCGGTCCTGGTCTTCGACCCGCAGGACATCGCTCCCTCCTTGCCGAAGTTCCGGTGGACGCCGATCACGGGCGCCGCCGAGACAGAGACCGCGATGATGAGGGCCAAGGCGTTCGTCGCCGGCTCGCGCACCCCGGGGGCCGCCGCGCAGTCCAGCGAGGGTGCGGCCTTCTACAGGGGCCAGGCGGCCAAGATCCTCGCGGCGTACTTCCACGCCGCCGCCCTCGACGGGGCGGGCCTGGAGTGGGTGTTGAAGTGGGCGCGCAAGCTGACCGATCCCGCGCCGGTCGGCATCCTCGACGCCCACCCCGGCGCCGGGCCCGGCTGGGCGGACATGCTCCGAACGGCCACCACCGGCGACAGCCGGACCGTCGGCAACACCGCCTCGACCCTGGACGCGGCCCTCGCCCCCCTCATGCACGAGTCGGTCCTCCGGGCCCTGCTGGGAGACGGCGAGGACCCCACGGACTTCACCGAACTCCTCGACGCGGGCGGCACCGTCTACCTGCTCGGTAAGGACAGCGAAGTGAACAGCGTTGCCCCGCTGACCACCGCGATCACGGAAGACCTGCTCGACATCGCCGAAGCTCACGCCGTCGCCTCGCCCGCCGGCCGACTCGACCCGCCCCTCCTCGGCGCGCTGGACGAAGCGCCGAACATCGCTCCCATCCCCAGCCTGCGGCAGCGCGTCGCCGACGGCCGCGGCCGGGGCATCACCGTGATCATCGGCCTCCAGGGCTGGGCGTCGGCCCGCGCCCGGTTCGGCGAGGACACCGCGAACGAGCTGGCGAGCTTCACCAACAACGTCGTCGTCTTCGGCGGGGCGAAGGACCCCGGCTTCCTCAAGGACTTGTCCGACCTGTGCGGTCAGGTCGAACGCGAGCGCACCACGAAGACCACCAGCGGCGGCGACCGTGGCAGCCACTCGACCGCCACCCACATGGCGCTGGAGCCGGTCCTGCGGAGCGACGAGATCAGGTCGCTGCCGGAAGGCCACGCGCTTGTGCTCGCCGACAACCTGCCTCCCGTGATCACTCGCCTCGACGGCATGTGGACCTGGGACTCCTGGCCGGAGATCGAAGCGCACGTCCACCAGTTGCGTGCAGCGAACGAGACGGAGCGCCGCCGACGGTCCGCAGCGAAGAAGAAGCAGGCCGCAGCTCACGCCGCTGCCTGGGCCGCGCGGGGAGCCGCCGCGTGACGAATCCACTCGCGCAGTTCAAGCCGTTCCCCGAGCCGCCCGCGCTGATTCTGGAGTACATCGCGGAGCGGAGCGCGGAGGAGTCCGTGGTCGACGGCCCCCCGCCGTGGGACCTCGGCGCCCTGTCGGCCGAGCTGATCGAGCCGATGCCCGCGTGGCTGGACGCGGTGTGCCGCTGGCTGAACGAGGCGTACGCCTGGCAGCCGCAGGACGTGATCCCGCCTTGCTGGAAGAAGCACGAAGGCTTGGGGTACGAGATCGCCGCCCTGGCCTTCGCCCGGGACGACGCTTACGCCGACGCGGGCTCGACCGTCGTCTGGCACGAGCAGTACGACCGGTTCCTCAGCCGGATGAACAAGGCCCTCGGCAAGGCCGGCGACGACTGCCGCCTTGGACGGCACGACGACCGGCCCGCACGATTCCAGCTCGCCGCCTGGACCGATGAGACCACCGGAGGTACCGCATCGTGATCTCGAACCCTCACGTCGTCTTCGACACCGACCCGAAGCGCGGGCTGCTCGCGCGAAGCGGCTGGGAGCAGGTGGAGGCCCGCGCCGTGCTCCGCGATCTCGGATGGGAGTGGCAGGAGGAACTGCACGCCCTCGTCCCGCCCACCGACACGCCGGATGTCGACGCCGGAGTCCAAGCGGTGGAACAGCTCCACATGCACGGGTACCGGACAGGGTTCTCGGTGGGGCCGTTCGGCGCGATTCGGCTGACCACTGCTCGTGCTGAGCAGGTATTTACGAGAGCCACGGCTACGGAGCCAGCTCATCCGACTGAGCCCGACACGACGAAGACGCGATATGCCGCATACGGCGGGCCGAGCAACCTGGATTCGGTCTCGCCACAAGCGCTGACTGCACCGCCGCTCTAACAGTCGGCAGCGCTCAGCTGTGGCGACCCACGCAGTCAGGACGGCCGCAGTCGTACGTAGGCAAGGCCGGGCCGTTGTGCATGGTGAGGGTGTAGCCGTCCCCCTCCCAGGTGGCGGGGCCGGCGGGGGCGAGGCGATCTGCGGTGCCACGGCGCCACAGGTAAAAGGTGTCCCCGGTCCGGGTGAGGCGCAGGGTTCCCGGGACCTGGTCACAGGCAAAGTCACCAAGCTCGCGACGGAGCGGTCCGCCGTCTTCTTCCCTTCCGTTGCCAGCAGCTTCTACCGCTCGTCGCGCGTGGCCAACCGCCAGGGGCAACAACTGCTCCAGATCATGGCCTGGGTGCGCAGAGAGTTCGCGGAGCACGGCAGCCACGGCATGGTCCGCAGCAAGGTCGGCACTGTTGGCCAGGCAGACAATCCGCAGACCGTCACGGGTGAGGTGGGTGACGGCAGAGAAGCCGTGTTCGTGGCCGTAGTGGAAGACGGCGGTGTGCCCGGGGCGGGGATCGGCGTACAGACCGGGCCCGTACACGTACGGCTGGTGGTCGGCCGTCCGGTAGCCGAGCACCTCTTCCCCGGGCAGCAGGGTGTTGTCGTGCTGCCACCGCTGGTGGCGGTGGCCGAGCCAGCGGTCGAGATCGCCGGTGGTGGTGAACAGGGTGCCGGGGCCGGGCAGGGCGACGGGGGTCTGGGTGTGCTGCCAGCCGTCCCGGGTGGGCCGGTAGGCGGCTGCGGCGCCGGGGATGACCTGGCGGGGGTCGGCCTGGAAGTGGGTGGCGTGCATGCCGAGCGGGTCGAAGATCCGTCGACGGGCGAGGTCGGCCAGCGTCGTGCGGTGGACGGTTTCGAGGAGTTCGGTGAGTAGGAGGTAGTTGGTGTTGCTGTAGAGGAACTGCCCTTCGGGCAGGGCGCGTTCGCGCTGCCGGTAGGCGAGGGTTCGCAGGTCGTCGGCGGTGTAGTGGTCGAGGTCGCGCAGTCCGGCGAGGGAGAGCAGGGATTCGGCGTCGCGGATGCCGGAGGTGTGGGTGATCAGGTCGGCGATGGTCACGTCGGTGAGCTTCAGGCGGGGCAGTAGGTCGGCGGCCGGCTGGTGGAGGTGGATCAGGTTGTCGCGGGCTGCGAGCAGGACCAGGTGGGCGGTGATCTGCTTGGCGACGGAGCCGGTGTTGAAGGCGGTGCCGGGCCCGATCGGGACGTGGTGCTCGACGCTGGCCAGGCCGGTGTGCCAGCGGGCTGGTTCCTGGCCGGGGAGGCGGACGAGCAGGGTGAGGCCCGGGGTGCCTGGGCGGTCGGCGGTCACAGGGTGAGCGCCTGGCGGTGGACGGCGGCCAGGCGCTCGCGCAGGTCCTCGTCGCCGACGAGTTCGAGGGCGCGCGGGTGGTCGGCGGCGGTGGTGATGAGGTGGCCGCGCTGCTGGTCGAGGTAGGCGGTCAGGAAGCGGTGCACGTCGCCTTCGGTGTGCTCCAGGACGCGGGCGGTGTAGAGCATGGTGAGGGGGAAGGCCCAGCAGGCGTGGAGGAACCCGAAGGCGGGCCGCATGCTCTGCTTCCACGGGGAGTGGAACGCGGCCTGGTCGTCGATCTTGCAGCCGGTGGCGGTGAGGGCGTCGTTCAGCCAGTTGTGGCCGGCTTCGTGGATGAGGTCGCGGGCCAGGATGATGTGGTCGCCTACGTGGTCGAGGAAGACGGTGCCGGGCAGGCGGGTGATGGTCCAGCTGTCGAGGGTGTGACCGAGCTGCTTGGTCCGTAGCAGGACCACCACGACGGCGTGGGCGGCCAGCAGGGTACCGAAGCCGGTGTCGGCGGCGGTGGCGAACGCTCCGGCCGCCAGCGTCCGCAGGGGGATCGGCGCGGGTCCGGTGACGGGCCCGAGCACGTAGTACGGGGTCTCCGAGATCGGGGAGCGGGGCAGGTCGGTGAGGTCGGGGGCGACGACGACGCGCGGGCCGATGCCGGTGGGGGTGGAGCTGGTGGCGGCGTCGGCGTACAGGTTGGCGGTGTACCAGTCGAAGGTGGCCCGCTCGCCCGAGCGGGCGGCGCTCTCGGCGCCTTCGAGGGCGTGGTGGGCCAGGCAGTAGTCGGCGGCGGGGCCCAGGCCCGAGGGCCGAGGCTGGGTGTCGGGGCTGAGGATCGTGTGGATCTTGCGGGTGCGCTCGTCGTGCAGGCGGGTGGTCGGCGGGAAGTCGAAGAGGCCGGGGTTGTCCACGTGTGGGCTCCTGTTCGAGTGAGGGTGGCCCGGGGCCGGGCCCGCCGCGGTCGGGTCCGGCCCCGGGTGGTTACCGTCGGCGTTCAGCGCGCCGGACGGTTACGGGTGTTCAGGCGGCGTCGCCCTCGGCGGCCGGCCAGCCCTCGGCGGAGACGCTGGAGGTGTGGGCGGTGGTGCGGACGTCCTCGTCCTCGCCGCGCAGGTCCTCGACGGCGTCCAGGAACTCGGAGATGCGGTCCATGGCGGTGGTTCCCTTCTGGTTGTCCGGATGGTGCTGATGGATGCCCTTCGCGTCGGTGCTCGGGCACCGGGCGGTGATCTCGCCCTGGGCACGGCGGCCTCCCTGGTCAGTACCGGGCGGTGCGAGCGGCGGTGCGGAGTGCGGCGGCGAGGTCGTCCATGCCGGGGCGGTCACCGGGTTGGTCGGCGAGCGCGGCGACGAGCAGGGTCCGCAGCACTGCGGGGATGAGTGCGAGGTTGGCGTGGCCGCCGAGGCGGGGGATGTCCGCGCACAGGTAGCGGTAGATGAGAACGCCGAGGCTGAACACGTCGGCCGCAGGTCCCGCCTGGTGGTAGCCGGTGATGTACTCCGGCGGCCAGTGGACCTCGGGGCCTCGGTGCTCGGGGCCGCGCTCGGCGGACAGGCGGCGGGCCGCGCCGAGGTCAGTGATCATCCCGCGGCCCTGGTGGATGAGGATGTTCTCCTGGTAGACGTCCCGATGGACGATGCCGCGCTGGTGGAGAGTGGCCAGGCCGTCGCCGACGTCGGCGAGGATGTTCAACCCCTCGTCGGTGTCCTTGTACGAGGTCATGAAGGTGCGGAAGTTCCCGCCGTCGCACAACGGCATGGTGTACCAGTCGAACCGCTCGCCCTGGGCCTGGTCCAGCAGGGGGACGACGTGGTCGGCTCCGCTGACGGCCTGCGTGAGGTCGGTCTCGTGGCGGAAGTCCTCGCGGGCCAGTGCGCGTTCGGCCTCGCTCATCTGCGCGTACCAGTAGAAGCCGTACGCCGCGGGCCGCTGGTCGGCGGAGAGTTCAGCCAGGACGTGATTGCTGCCGAAGCCCGCCTTCAGAACGACGGACTGCTGCCCGTCTCGGTGGGCGGTGACCAGGGTGCTGGCTCGGGTGAACGCGAGGAGGTCGCTCACCTGCCAGCCGTCCGAACGTAGCTGGTCGAGGACCCAGGCGGCGGGGTGGAGGGGGTGGAGGTTCATCAGCTCGCTTCCGTGGTCGTGGGCGGGCGAGTGGAGCCGTGCATGTAGGTGAGGCAGTCGGCGGCCAGCTGGTCGAGGTCGTCCGTGGTGGCACAGGGCCGCCGCCAGACCTCCAAGCCTGTGCAGATGGTCCAGGCGGTGGCGGCCTGCCGATACAGGTCGGCGAGGCGAGCGGTGGTTTCCGGCTGGTCGCTGAATCGCAGTGCGGTCTCCCGGCCGGCGAGCCGGTTCTGGCACAGGTCGGGGTCGGTAGTGAGCAGGACGGTCAGATGGGGGCGGGCCTGTTGCTGGTCGGCGAGGCGCCTGACGTACTCGGCGACGGGGCGACGGTGGACCAGGGCGAGCAGGCAGGCGGTAGACAGGCTGAGCCGGTCGGCGATCACCGGGCCGCAGGCGAGGGCGGGGGTGAGGTTGAAGCGAGCGTGAAGGTCGAGGTCCCGGCAGGCTGCTTCAACTGCGTCGGCCGGGTCGTCGGCGCCGTGTCCCGCCCGAAGGCTTACCAGGGTGCGGGTGGCGGCGAGGGAGAGCCAGGAGAACTGGCCGATGTGGTCGAGGGGGATACCTCGGGTGCGGGCGTCGGTCAGAAGCCGGTCGCGCAGGGTGCTCTTGCCGGCGCCGGGTGTTCCTTCCAGGGCCATGAGCACGTGGTCAGCTCCTCGGTTCCTCGGCGGCGAGCCAGCTGATGAACTTCGCGCACCGCCCGGCGGTGACCGGCGCGGTGCCGTGGGCGAGCTGGGAGCCGTACAGCAGCGCGGTGCCGGGGGCCGGATCGACGGACCAGCGGGTGCGGGGAATCTGCTGGAACCACGGGCTGGAGTTGTCGGCGCCGTCGTGGGCCAGCCACATGCCGTCGGCGTAGCCATGCGAGGCCGGGTCGGGGGCCTGGCGGTCCCAGAGCCGGTCATGAGAGACGGTCTCGATGTAGAAGCCGCCGCCGGAGTCGGCCGCAGTGATGACGACGCTGATGCCGGCGATCTGGCGAGGCCAGGCGAGCGGGTCGGGGGCGATACCGTCGAGGTGGCTGGTGATGTGCTGGCCTTCGCCGTACTCGACGTACGTCCACGGGCGGCACACGGTGATGGAGGGCATGACCCGGGCCAAGGCCGGGCGGGCGCGTTCGAAGGCGTCCTGGAGGATCTTCTCCGCGGCGGCGGGGATGTCCCGGATCTCGATGCGGCCAGCGGGCTCGTAGACGGCCATGGCCTGCTCGTGGCTGTGGCCGGGGATCTCGTGGATGGAGGTCCGGCGCCCATCGCCGAAGCGGCTCGGGTCATCGGCGAGGACGCCGTGCATCAGTGTGGCGAGGTGGAGTCGTTCGTCGGGGCAGAGGAAGTTCTCGATGCTGCTGACGCCGACGGTCTCGGCTATGTGGATCACGGGGTGGGCCTCCTTGTTTCGAGGACGCGGCGGATGTCGTCAAGGTCGGTGCAGTGGTTGAGCCAACTGACGACCGGGCTGCGGCCACCGGCCAGTGGATGGCGCCACAGGGCGAGGAGTTCGCCGGTCAGCGGCAGCTCATCGGCGCCGGGCAGCAGCCAGGCCCCGGCCTTCTCCGTGCCATGGACGGCGGGGCAGGGGGCGTGGTGCTGGCGGACGAAGACGCGGGTCATGCGGGTGGCGGCGGCCTCGCGGCATGCCTGCCGGGTCTGGGTGTTGGGCTCGGGACGTTGGTAGGCGTGGTGCTCGGTGGCCAACCAGGTTTCGGCGAGGGTGGTGGCTGCGGAGGAGACGCGGCACGTCGCACAGCATCCCGGCCCGTGCGTTGGGCAGCGTCGAGCGTGGGCGCCGAGGGTGGTGGTGATCTCGTCAAGGACGGCCCATGCCGTTCCGGCCAGCAGCCCGGCCGCGTCCGGCCGCTCTTTCCCTGCCGGGGTGCGATGGTTGCAGCAGGTCTCACCGCTGACAGCGGCCGGGGCCGAGGGTAGGGCGGGCTCGATGAACAGGGCGTGGAAGTAGGAGATCCGTCCGAGCAGTTGGTGGACGGTCACCTCGTCGCCGGGCCTCATCCCGCCACCGTCGTGGAAGCGGCAGCGGCTGGGGTCGGCAGCGGGCAGGCGCACATGGTGCCCGTAGGGTGTTCGGCGGTCAGTGCGTAGGCCAGAGCGCCGATGGCGGAGTCCAGGTGGGCGAAGTAGCCGTCCCAGTCCTGCCGGTGGTCCGGGTGGAGGCTGAGGTCGAGCACCGGGACGGTGGTGCCCGAGGTCTCGCAGGTCAGTTCGGAGCGGCCGACGCGGACCTCGATGCCGCCGGGCAGCACCGTGGCGGCGGCGGTCGCCGCGCGACACAAGGCTGCTGCGGCGCGGGCGTACTCGGCGCGGTCGCGCGGCAGCAGGCCGACCCGCAGTTCTGCTGCCTCCAGGTCCAAGCCGTCGTACGGGTGGCCCTGGCAGCTGTCGTAGGTGATCAGCCCCCAGCCAATGGTGAGGGCGTCGACCAAGGGCCAGACGCGGTGCTCGATCGCCTCGCGCCACTGGGGGTGGGCTGGGTCGAGGTCGTCGGCTTCGTGGATACCCGCCTGGCCGACGGTGTTGATGTTGCCGTGCTCGCTGGTGTGCAGGCGAACCTCGGCGCGGACGTCGGCGGGGTTGTCCCAGCGGGTGGTGAAGGTGTTCACGTCGCGCATGCTGTTCGGGGTGCGCGGGCTCCAACGCAAGGTCTGGCACCAGACGCCGTCCGGGTTGTCGGGCTGGGCAAGGAGGGCGGCGATGCCGTCGACCATGCGCATCCGGTAATCGCAGTACGGGTCGCCGTCCGCAGCCGGGTCCTGACGCCAGCGGGTGGCGATGCACCCGCCGCCGCAGGTGGCGCGATAGTCGCAGCTGGTGCACTTGGCCATCAGGGCCTTGCCCTGGTTCAGCAGGATGGAGTCCTGCTGAAGGCGGGCAAGCTCGTCTTGGCCGGTGACCTCATCGAGCTGAACAAGGCGGGCCTGGGGCCAGGGCAGTTCGTCGCAGCTACCGAATCGGTTGTCGGGGTAGAGGGTGAAGACGTGGTCGCACTTGAGGTCGGAGAAGTGGCAGAAGCCGGTTCCTAACCCGCGCAGGCGCCGGATCGTGGAGACGGCCGGCTCCAGCTTGATGCGGGCGAAGTGCCCCGCAGTGACCCAATGAGCGGTGGCAGACAGCACGAACTCGGCGTACTCGTCCGGGTGGATCGCCCATGCCGGGCCGCCGTCGCCCACGAGGGCGGCTTGCTGGAGCAGACGGCTGGCCGGGAGGCGCCGGGTCCGCACCATGGTGGATCGGCGGATGGCGCTGTCGAAGGCGGGCACGAAGCTGACCGCGTTGACCGCCTCGAAGGCGGCAAGGTGGTCCAGCACCTGCTCGGCCCTGCCCAGTATGGCCGGGGTCACGGTGGCGATGACGCCGATCTTGCGTCCCCGCTCAGCCAGCAGTTCCAGGGCCGCCGCGACACGGAGGTAGACGGGCTGGCCGTCGTAGCCGATGCGCCAGGCGTTACCTTGGGCGTCGCCGTCGAGGGAGACACCGATCTGTAGGCGGGGGCAGAGCTCGTCAAAGAGGTCAAGCCACCGCTCGTCGAGCTGGACGCCGTTGGTCTGCATCGAGACCCGCACGACCTGCGGCTGGGCGGCGAGTTCGCGCAGGACCTCGGCTATGGCCTCGCGCCCGGCGGTCAGCGGTTCCCCGCCGTGGAGTTCGACGGCGAGCGGACGGTTCCGGAAGAGCCGGGCCAGCTGTCCGATTTGGTCGGCGCTGATCCGGGCTCCTCCGGGCACCTCCTTGCGCTTCTCGTAGCAGTGGGGGCAGTCGATGTCACAGGTCTCCCCGCGCAGCTTGACGATCACCGACACCGCCGTGCTGGTGTCCTCGGGCTGAAGGCTCCGGTAGAGCCGGTCGATCGGGTGGTGCTGTTCGGTGGTGCGGTGCATCGGCTGCCTCCCTTGCTGCCGTGACCGGTCGGGATCAGTCGGACAGGAGTCCCAGTAGGGCGCCCTGGCCGGACTGGAGGATGTGCGCGGCCTCCAGCGGAATCCAGAAGCACTCGAAGTGGGTGGGCTCCTGCTCGCCGTCGTGGTCCTCCTGGCTCATCCACCGCTCCGGGGTGGGCTCGGTGAGTTCCAGATGGAAGACGTGCCGGTGCTGAATCTCGAACCGGTAGGGGCTGATGTCGTACTCGGTCTCACCGAGCTTGCTGACGATCTTGAACTCCGTGAGCCCGGTCTCCTCCCGGGCCTCCCGCAGCGCTGCGGCTTCCGGGCTCTCCCCGGGGCGGATGCTGCCGGCCGGGACCTGGATGCCGACCTCCTCGTAGCTGTAATCGGTGTGCCGGAAAACCAGCAGCCGTCCGTCGCGCACGACGTAGACAAGCACCTTCTCCTTGGTGACCTTCTCGGGCATCGAGACATCCTCCACGTGGTCGGAAACGAGCACCGGGAGCGCACGGGACCGCGGCTCCGGCCCCTGCGGCCCGTCAGTGAGGCCGCGCCGGGGAACCCACGAGTCTAGGGCTCCCGATGCACCGTCAATTGCCGTGCCAGACACGACTCCACGACGCTCGGACCCCTGTGCGACCGGCCGGTCAGCCGGAGGCTTTCCCTCGGCGAGGCGAAGGCTGAACCCGATCTCCTTGCCCTGCGGAAGGACTTCGGTCTCCAGGTCACCCACGAGGCAGGTGAGCAGGTGGAGCCCTCGTCCACCGGTCGCGTCCGGCTTCGGCTCCCGGGCCTGCGGCAGCCGGTCATCGAAGTCGATGACGCCGACACGAACGCCGTCCACGGTCTCCCGCACCAGCAGCTCACCGCCGCCTGCGGTGTGCAGGAGGACGTTGCTCAGCAGCTCGGTCACCCCCAGCTCCACCACGTCGCTGAACTCACCCTTTCGCCACATCCGCAGCTGGGCCCGCACGATCTCGCGCACTTGCGCCATCACCTCGGGCCTGAGCATGGGGAGGACCATGCGGAACTCGCCGAGCCGATCGACAGCGGTGACAGACATCAGCCCTCCGGATCGCGGCGAAGACAGGGCAGATCATCGCGCTCCGTGCCCGCAAGGGCACTCTGCGCTCGACCGAGGTTCGATGATGGCCCTGCCGATGGCAGAAGGGCAAGGGCACCGAAGAGGAAAGTGTTTCCTTTTGGCGATCTGTCATATGCACCTACTGGCGCGGGCACTACGCTTTCCCTGCACTGCTGCCGATCGGGAGGTGCCATGGCCGTCGAGCCGACCCCGCGCCGAAGGCGCCTCGGGACCGAGATCCGCCGCGCCCGCGAGGCACTGGGGTGGAGTCAGGAAGAAGCAGCCCAGAGCCTCGGCTACAAAGCCCTGTCGACGGTCAGCAAGATCGAAAACGGAACCCAGGGAGTCAAGCTCCAGCTCCTCCCCCACTTCTTCGAGGTTCTCCAGATCCATGACGCAGCCCGGCGAGAACAGTGGCGCGAACTGGTCCGCCGCGCCGGCGAACCGGACTGGCATCAGCGCTACGAAGGCGTAGTCGAGGACCCCCTCAGTGACTACCTGACCGAGATCGAGGAAGCCCTCGACCTGTTCCACTGGAACTCGGGCGCCCTGCACGGCCTGCTCCAGATCCCCGAACACGAACGGGCGATCATCGAGGGCAGCCGGGCCTGGACCACCGCCGAGGACATCGAACGCTTCATCGCCATGCGCGCCGAGCACCGCCAAGCCATGGCCGAGCGGCAGCCGCCCCTGAAGATATGGTCCGTGATCCCCGAAGGACTCCTCCGTCAGGAAGTCGGCGGGCGAGCCGTGGCGAAGGCCCAGGTCGAACACCTCATCGACCTACTCAAGGACGACCCGAACACCACGATTCAGGTCCTGCCCCTCAGCGCCGGGGCGCACTCGGGCATGGATGGCCCATTCATGCTCATGTCATTCGCAACGGGCACCGACACCGTCACGATCGAGGCCACCCGCGCGCGCCTGCACCTCACCGACCCCGAGTCGGTCGAGGTCTACCGCACCACCAGTAACCACCTGAAATCCGATGCCCTCAGCCAGAAGGCATCCCTGTCCCTGCTCAAGACGATCGCCAAGGATCTCGCAGCATGAACACGACCGACCTCGACGCCGCCCGGCTCGCCAGCGAGCTCGCTGGAGCCGAGTGGCAGACCGCCAGCAGCGGCGGTACCAACTGTGTAGAGGTCACCTTCCTGAAGAACGGCGTGGTCGCATTCCGCGACTCGCTCAATCCTGAGCAGCAACCCCTACTGATCAGCGACGGGGGGTTTGCGGCCTTCACGGTCGGCATTCTCGGCGGCCTGTTCCAGAGGCCGACGCGGCTTGACGCCGACCCAGTCACGGCAACCACCAAGAACAACCTCCCTCCCGTTTGGCTAGCGGAGCAACTCACCGAGGCTCAGTGGCATTTCGCGGGGTCCGAAAGCCTTGAGGTGGCATTCCTTCCTCGCGCAATCACTGCCTTCCGCGAGCCGAACAGCACCCCCGGCTCGCACGTCCTGATCTTCGCAAACTCGGAGATCAGCGACTTCTACGAAGGCGTCCGGAACGGGAGGTTCCGCCGCAGGGAGGGCTTGACGCTGAGCCCCCCAGGCCCTCTAGAGCTCGTCCGCTGAGCGGCTCACCGGGGCCGACGAAGTCCATCTCAGTCTCGTCAATTCACTTCATTCCGCTGACAGTTCACTCCCAATAGAAACCAACCGGCGGAGTGATCGCGCGGGTATCGTCCAGGAACGAATCAGTGGAGGGGAAACCAGTGAGTCAGTGGCAAGACTTCACCACAGGCGAGCGGATCAAGATGCTCAGGGGAAAGGAAACCCAGACTGACCTGGCTGAACGGTCCGGGCTGTCGAAGCACACGATCCAGAAGGCCGAGCAGGACAAGAACGTCTCGTTACCAACCCTGCTTCGTCTCGCGGAGGCGCTGCACTCCGACGTGTCGGTGATCCTCGGGCAACAGGCACCACGGCGCGGGATGGGGCGAGACGACCGCTCGATGCTGCGTGAGCTGTCGCGGACGGTCCACGACACCGCTGCGGGTGTACTGGCCGATCCCGCCGAGGGTGCTGCTCCGGGGCCGGCTGATCTCGCCGACGCCGCCGAGCGGATGTGGCGGATGTACTGGCGCGGGGCGTATGCCGAGGCCGGCTCGTTGGTCGCGCCGTTCCTGCGGTCGGTGGCGCTGTTGGCGCAGGAGGCGCCGACTGGCCAGGAAGCTGAGGCCAACGGTCTGATGTCGGATGCCTTCCGGGCGGCCGGGTTGATCGCCAACTTCCTTGGGGCACGGGACTTGGCGTACGCCTCGATCGGTCACGCCATCCGGCACGCGGAGTTGGCAGCCGATCCTGTGCGGGTGTCGATGTTGGGGTCCGCGCGAGCGCGGGTGTTGCTACGGGATGCGCGGGTGGAGCAGGCGTTGCGCGAAGCCGAGGCGGCGGCGGCCCGCGCTGAGCTGAGGTTCTCCGAGCAGGGGACGGGGCTGCTGGCCGCTTACGGGAAGAACATCATCTTCGCGGCGGTCGCGGCGTCCCGGCTCGGTGACTCCGAACGGTCCGCGGACCTGCTCTCGCAGGGCCATGCGGTGGCGGCGCGACTGGGCCGCGACGTCTTCGGGAACGGGATGCAGTTCGGTCCGTCCTACGCTGGCGCCCAGGCAGTGGGGATCAACGTCACCCTCGGGAACGCGGGCAAAGCGCTCGACCTCTCCCGACGCTTCGATCCGTCTGGCCTGACCCAGGCCGCGCACAGCAGGATGCAGCTGGACATCGCGCTCGCGCAGGCCGACTCGCGGCAGTGGGACACATCCCTGGACACACTGCTGGAGGTCTGCTCGGCACACCCGGAGTGGGCCAAGCATCAGGCAATCCCGGGGGTGATCATCCAGCGGGCCGGTCGCGCCGGGAACTCCAGGATTCGGAAGTTGTCTGAGATCCTGGGGACCTCTCCGATCGTCCGGTGAGCACTGGTCCATACCCTCAGCTTGGGAGTGCCCGTTGTCGTCCTACCGCGGCCTGATACTCGACTTCGCGGGAGTGATGACCACTCCGATCGGCCAGTCCTCGCGGGCGTGGTGTGCCAGCGAGGGGTTGCCGGCCGACGCCTGGCGGCGCACGCTGGAGGACGATCCGGCGGGGCGGGCGTTGTACGTGGAGCTGGAGCTGGGCCGGATGCCGCAGACCGAGTGGAACCAGCGGACCGCAGCGCTCATGGGCGTCTCCGGTGAGAACCTGATGGGCAGGGCGCACGGTGGAGTGCGGGCGGTGGTGGAGATGGTGGAGTTGGCGCAGCGCGCCCGCTCCGCCGGGATCGTTGTCGCCCTGCTGTCGAACTCCTACGGCTTCGACCCGTACAACCCGTATGCGACGACGGGAGTCTGGGACCTCTTCGACGTGCGGGTGATCAGCGGGGTGGAGGGCGTGGCGAAGCCGGACCCGGTGATCTACCAGCGGACCCTGGAGCGCATGGGGCTGGCAGGCTCCGAGTGCGTGTTCGTGGACGACCACCGGCCAAACCTGGCGCCCGCCGAGTCGCTGGGGATCAGGGCGGTGCTCGCCGACGGGCCCAGCACCGCCGCTCGGGTGGCCCGGCTGCTGGACCTGGACCCCGTCGAGCCGAGCCCGGCGGCCTGCTACTGACGCAGCGACAGGGACCTGCGGGCGGTGAACTCCTACGTACCGTACGACTTCCCCCTCCTGCGATCTTCGGAAGTCGTACGGCTCGCAGGTTCACTCAAAGCGACACTGGCGTGACAGTAGTGACATGCCTTCGGACGTACCTCGATCGCCGGGCCGTGTCCCTGTAGCGATCTACCTCGCCTCTCCGGGTGGAGACCCCGGCGCCGTGCTGGAGACCCACTGCCGGAAGTTCGCAGAGTCCCGCGAGTGGGTGGTGGCCGTCGTTTTCACCGACGCGGGGCAGCTCTCTTCGTTGGAGGAGCGGCCGGGCTGGCGAGCCGCCCATGAGGCCCTCACGTCCGGAATCGCGCGGGGCGTGGTGACGTGGACCCGTTCGATGGTGGCCGACAGCGCTGAGGCGTGGGCGCGGTCCGCTGTGCTCGTCGGCGACCTGGGCTGCTTCCTGGTGGCCGTAGCCCTCGACACCCCCGGCCAGTCGCTCTACGGCCGGGGCGTCCAGGAGCTGGCGCCGGCGGGCCGCCGCCCGGATGCGCGCCGCGCACCGGGCGCAGGCATCCCTCACCCTGAACCCGCGCACGACCGCGGCGGCCCGTGACCGCACCGTTCCGCGTCAGGCCGATCCTTCCTCCGACCTCACCGCCCCCACCGTCTGGCCAAGGAGCAATCGTGCAGCCACATCCGCAACCGCCCTTCCTCAGCGATCTGGTGACCGGAACCAGCGGCGCCGTCGCGGCCATCCAAGTCAGTCCCGAGGGCCTCGTCACGGGCACCTCGCCCGGGATCAGCCGCGACGACGCCGACAAGTGGGCCGCGCTGATGGCCGCGCTGGGCGCCGTGAGCGCCAGGAGCGTCGACGTCGCCGGCGAACTCACGTCCGGCGGATTCCCGTGGGGGCACAGCGTGATCGAGGACCGCTTCGGCCAGACCCTCACCTTGGTCGGCGCCCCCGATCAGTCGATGCTCGCGGTGGTCGGCGAAAAGGGCGCGGACCTGGGCGAGATCGTGGGTCGGATGATCGAACTCGCGGACCAGGGCCTCCCCGCGCCGGTGGCGGTGTGATCGTCACGCCGCAGCAGGACGGCCGCCGAACCGCACTGCTCGGGAGACTCGACCGATCCGAGGCCATCGCCAACCCGTTCCTTCCCACGGCTACGTAGCAGCCCAAGGTGGCCACTTTCCGAACCGCACCCGAGAGGACAAGCACCATGTGCCGGCACACCCCGCCGTGCCCGACGGCCGCCGCCCCCGACAGGGACGCCGCGCTGCCGATCGCACACCATCCTGAGCAGGGCTGGAGCCTGCTGTGCAACCAGGTGCTGATCTTCGACGACACCGGTGAACTGCTGCCGGACGGAACCGTGATCGCGCCGAACCGGCCGCTCGCGACTCCGGTAGGAAGTGGCGCATGACCTACTCCGAGATCGTGGCACTGGACTATCTGTCGCGCGCCATATAGACGGCCGCCCGGCGGCCCGGATGTTACCGGCCGAGTCGTCGGGCGGTTAATCACCCCGGCGCGGACTGACGCCTCGTCCCTGACTCGCGAGTCCTCGTGTCCGTGCCGGTCCACCAACCCGCTCGACCATGCCCGGCGCAAACTCGCCCAAGAGGAGAACCAGCATGAACGACGTCCCCATCACGGAACAGCAGCTGCGCGACACCATGGTCCAGAGACTCATCGAGGTCGGGGCCGCCCGTGACCCTCGTGTCGTCGCCGCGTTCCGTGCCGTTCCCCGGCACCTGGCCACCCCGGAAGTGGAGGCCGCGAAGACGTACGAGGTCGAGACCGCCACCATCACCAAGACCGATGAGAACGGCGTGGACATCAGCTCCGTGTCGGCCCCCCGGATTCAGGCGATGCAGATCGAGCAGGCCGACATCAAGCCGGGGATGACGGTGCTGGAGATCGGCTCCAACGGCCCGAACGCCGCCTACTTCGCGGAGGTGACCGGCGAGGACGGGCACGTCGTCACCATGGACATCGACGCCGATGCCACCGCTCGCGCGGAGCAGTTCGTCAAGATCACCGGCTACCGGAACATCACCGTAGTCACGGGCGACGGCGAGCTCGGCGCACCCGAGCACGGTCCGTACGACCGCATCGTGGTCACCGTGCAGGCCGCCGACATCCCGCCGGCCTGGACCGAACAGCTCAAGGACGGCGGCCGACTCGTCGTGCCCCTCCGGATGCGCAGCATGACCCGCACGGTCGCGTTCGTCCGGGACGGTGATCGCCTGGTCAGCGATGGGTTCGAGCAGTGTGGCTTCGTCCCCATGCGCGGCGCAGGCGAGAACCGGATGCGCCTCGCAGTCCTCCACGACGAGGAAGGCGCCGAGGTCGCTCTCCGCCTCGACGGACACCCCGAGCCGGACACCGAGGCACTGCGTGCCGCGCTGCGTTCTCCGCGAGTGGAAGCGTGGTCCGGGGTGACTGTCGGCGGTGAGGAGTCGATGGAGCACCTGGACCTGTGGCTGACGACCGCCCTCGACAACCTCCCCCTTATGGCGGCCAAGCTCGCGGCACGGCAGCGAGGCGTCGTGGCCGTTGCGTCCCCGATCGGAATCCCGACGCTCGTGGACGGCGACAGCTTCGCCTACCGCCGCGCCCGCCCCACCGACCAGGACGACCGCTACGAGCTGGGCGCCATCGGGCACGGGCCCAACGGTCAGAAGGTCGCTGAGCGCCTGATCGAGGAGATCCAGGCGTGGAACGACGGGCACCGCAGCGACCGCGCTCACATCGAGGTCTTCCCGGCAGGCACGCCCGACGAGCAGCTTCCCGCGGGCCGAGTCATCGACCGGCCGCACACGCGGGTCACCATCTCCTGGCCGTGACGTTTCCGTCGTCGCCAGGTGGCACCACCAGCACGGTCCGCACAGTCCACTGATCCCTCAACACCGAGGAGACGCACGATGGCACCGCAGAACACCAGGTCCCTGCCGCAGACCGCGACGCCGTTCACGGCGGAGTCCGGGTCCGACTTCGATCTGAACATCGAGACTGTCTCGGCCCTTCCCGTGGCCGGCGCCCTGCTGAACGACACCGGCGACGGCTGCGGGGCCACCTGCCAGTCCGCCTGCTCGAACAGCACCTGCATCGGCTGATCCAGCCCCCGCCTGGGGTGGGTGGGCCGTCCACCAGCCCACCCACCCCAGGCACCACACCGGCGAAGGAGGAACAGCCATGTATCAAGTAGTTGACGCGGGCATGATCAGGGCATCGGTGTTTCCGCTGACCGCTTCGCCGCCCCCCTGTCCTGCCGCCGTTGCCGATCCCGTCGTGGACGCGGAGAACTGCGGCCGGTGGATCGAGCTGGTCTGGAGCGACAACCCGCGCGCCAGCGCCATCGAACTCGCCGCGCCGGTGCTGGCCGCCACCATCCGCAGAGCCCTTGGCGGCGGCATCCGGCCTTCTCGCATCCGTCGAGCCGCGCTCTCGCTCAACCGATACCTCCTTCGGATGCAGTTCCGCGCGACCCCGTTCGGGACCTTCGCGGGCCCCGCCCCCGTGCGCTTCGGCGAGTCCAGCACGGTGCGCTGGGGAACGGAGCACATCACGTTCGCCAGGGCCGACGCGACGTGGCTCCACGACGTGATCACCTCCCTGGAACAGGACCTAGAGGTATTGCGGCACCTGCACGTCGTCACCGATCCGACGTGCACCACCCGCGGCCGGCAAATCGCGGTCCCCCACCAGCCCGGCGCGAAGGGGCCTACCGAGACCACCCTTCGCCGCACCCGGGCCTCGGAGCTGACGCTTGCGTTGGCACAGTCGCCCACGCCGGTCAGCGAACTCGTGACCAAGCTCAACGCCGAATACCCCGACACCCCCGCGCAGGTCATCGAGGACATGGTGCGCAACCTAGTTGCCCACCGAGTCCTCCTCACCAACCTTCACGCCCCGATGACCGTTGACGACGCCCTCGGCCACCTGGTTGCCCAGTTGGATGAGGCCCACCGCGCTGGGGCGTCGGGCCCCGCGTTGCAGGTGAAGGCGGAGGAACTGCGCGGCGTCCACCGATTGCTCCACCAGCACGACCGCGCGCACCCGGACGAGCAGCCCGGCCTCCGCCAAGGGGTCGTCGCTGCGATGAACCGTTTCACCAGCGTCGACAACGGCAATCTTGCCGTGAACCTGCGACCGGACTGCGACGTCGTCCTCCCGCACGGGATCGCTGAGGAAGCGAGCCGGGCCCTGGAGGTCATCGCCCGCATCACGCCGTATCCGAACGGCTCTCCGGCTTGGCGTGACTACCTTGCCCGGTTCCTGGAGCGGTACAGCATGGGCACTCTCGTCCCGGTGAGGGAACTGACCGATCCTGACACGGGCCTCGGCTTTCCCGTCAGTTACCGCGGCACCGTCCTCTCCCGCCCCGTCCTCGCGACGACGCCGCGCGACGAGCATCTCCTGGCCATGGCCCAGAATGCCGCCCTGACCTCCTGCCGGGAGATCGTCCTCAGCAACGACGATATCGAGGCACTGTCCGTCGGCACGCCGACTCAGGTCCCCGCTCACGCGGAGTTCGTCTTCACCGTGCTCGCTCAGTCCCAGCAGGCGCTGAATGAAGGTCGCTTCACGCTCACCACTGTCGGACTCTCCCTCGCGGCCGGCATCACGACCGGGCGATTCCTGCCCATGCTCGAACGAGCAGACCTAGAGCGGGTATCCGCCGTGCACACCGGGTTGCCCACCTTGACCGAAGGTGCCGTCCGCGGGCAGGTCTCCGGCCCGCCGCTGAAGGTACCGGTCAACAACGTGAGCCGCTCGCCCATCGTCGCCCCCGAGCTGTTGTCCGTGGGTGAGCACAACCCCGCCGCGACCCTCGACCTGGATGACCTCGGCGTCGTCGCGGACTCCGGCCGTTTCTACCTCCTGTCGATCTCCACTGGGCGCGTCATCGAGCCGACGGTAATGAACGCCGTCGAGATGTCGAGCGGCACCCACCCGTTGATCCGGTTCGTCTGCGAGCTCGCTCGGTCGCACACCGCCGTTCTGATCCCGTTCTTCTGGGGAGTGGCCAGCCGACTGCCCTTCCTGCCCGAGGTCCGCGTGGGCCGCACCGTCCTCTCCGAAGCCCAGTGGCACTTGCGGCTGCGCGACCTCGGCGACGGGGACGACTGGCTGGAGCGCTTCATCAACTGGCGTTGCACCTACGGTGTGCCGCGTACGGTGTTCGTCGGCGCAACAGATCAGCGTCTCCGTCTCGACCTCGATGAGCCGGTCCACCAGGAACTCCTTCGCGTCGAGCTCCGACGGCAAGAACTGGCCGTCCTGCGCGAGGCCCCCGAAGAACGGTCCTACGGTTGGATCGGACGCGCTCACGAGGTCGCCGTGACGTTCGCATCCGACCAGAAGCCCACCCCCACACCTGTGGTCCGCGCCTCCACGAGCGAGGCATCGGCCCGGATGCCGGGGGGCCAGGGCTGGGCGTACGTGAAGCTCTACGGCAGCACGGCGCGTCTCCCCGAGGTACTGACCACCCACCTGCCCCGCCTCCTGGATGAGGGGTGGGACGTGCCTCCTCCGGCCTGGTTCATCCGCTATGCCGACCCTGACGCGCACCTCCGCCTGCGGCTGCACCTCCCCGGCTCCCTGGCGTTCGGAACCGCTGCGCAAACCGTCGCCCGCTGGGCGGCCGACCTCCGTCGGGAGGGCTTGATCCAGCGGGTGCAGTGGGACACCGACTACCCCGAGACAGGCCGTTACGGCACCGGTCGTGCGCTGGAGGCAGCGGAAGACTACTTCGTCGCCGACTCGACGGCAGCCGTCAGGCAACTGGCTCTGAAGGTGCCGACCGAACTTCAGCCCGCCGTCACGGCCGCATCCTTCGTGAATATCGCCACCGGCTTCCTCGGCTCCCGCGAGGCCGCCTGCACCTGGCTGATCCAACACCTTCTGCGCAGCGATGGCACGGCCGCACCGCACAACCTGCAAGCCCTCGCGCTACGACTTTCGGAGCCGGCCCGACGGTACGGCCTCACCGACCTAGATGGCGGGGACGCGGTGGCCGCCGCCTGGGAGGCGCGCGGCCAAGCGCTGAACCGCTACCGCCAAATGCTGGCAGGCGACAGCCCGGAGACCGTGCTGCCCTCTCTCCTGCACATGCACCACAACCGCGTCGCGGGTATCGACAGCACCGCAGAGGCGACCTGTCGCCGGATGGCCAGAGCCGCAGCCCTGGCCTGGACCCACTGCCCGGAAGGAGCTGTGGCGTGACGACCACCCTGCCGGCCACCGCCGACACCTTCCCCCGCCAGTCTCTCGCCCACGGTTCTCTCGGCACTGCCTTGCTCCAGATCGAGCGGGCCCGGCGGGGCACCGGGGAGTGGCAAGACGTGCACCGCACCCTCGCCGGGATCGGTCCCCTGGCCGACGGCCCGGAGGCGAACCTGTTCCTCGGCGCCCCCGCGATGGCCTTCGTCTTGCACCTCGCTGCCGACGGCACCGACCGGTACGCAGGCGCCTTGCACACCCTCGACGGAATCGTGGCCGAGCACACCAGGCAGCGGCTGTCCGCCGCACACGCCCGGATCGACGCCGGCCGCCGCCCCACGTTCGCGGAGTACGACCTCTTCCGCGGCCTGACCGGTATCGGGGCGCTACTGCTGCGGCGACAGCCCCGCGGCCCTGAGCTGAAAGGCGTCCTGGAGTACCTGGTCCGCCTGAGCGAACCTCTCACCGACGCGACGCACGGACCCCTGCCCGGCTGGTGGGTCGGCCACGCCCCTGCCAGCGACAAGACCGCCACGCCGGGCGGCCATGCCAACGCCGGGCTCGCACACGGCATCACGGGACCGCTCGCCCTCCTCTCTCTGGCCCTGCGCGCGGGCGTCACCGTGGACGGACACGAAGCAGCCATCCGGCGCATCTGCCGGTGGCTCGACCAAGTCCGACAGACCGATGCTCACGGCCTTCGCTGGCCCCGGTGGATCAGCCACCTTGGTGCCGCCCCCGTGCACGCAGCCGCCCCCGGCTGGTGCTACGGCACACCCGGAATCGCTCGTGCGCAGCAGCTCGCGGCCATCGTTCTTGAGGATGCGGACCGAAAGCGGATGGTCGAACGCACTCTGCTGCACTGCCTCGCCGACCCTCACCAGATCGACCTGGTCGCCGACCGCGGGCTCTGCCATGGCTTCGGGGGTGTTCTGCGTGCTGTCCAGCGCATTGCGGAAGACGCCGACACCCCGGCCAACTACCGCCACCGGTTCAACTTCCTCATCGGGCGGTTCGCGCTGGCTCCGGCCCCCGATGAGAACGGCCTCCTGGTCGGCAAGACGGGAGCTGCCCTCGCTTTCCAGGACGCCGAAGTCGGCGCCAACCCCCTGGGGCAGTGGGACGCCTGCCTCCTGCTGACGTGAGGAGTCCGGCCGTGCACCGCACAGACCGTCTGGAGGACGCGGTCCTGGCCGTTCTCGGCGGGGCCTCCGTCGAAGACTCCGCCCGAGCCGCCGACACGGAGCCCGCGCTCCTGTCCGAGGCCATCGAGCGCTACCAGGACGCCGGTCGGGCGGCGCTCGACGCCGAACCGTCCGGCTGGCAGCAGGCGAACATCCGCTTCACCGACTACCCGACCGGCCACCGGATCTTCCGCGCCTACCTCCTGCCGGCCCTTCGCACCGGGCCAATCGGTAGCTGGTGGTTCGTTCGCAAGCACCCTCACTGGCGGCTGCGCTACCTCCCCGCTCCGGGCACCACCGCCGAGGACGCCGTCCGCCACGTCGCCGAGGCGCTGGACAGCTCCGTCTCCTGGAACGTGACTGCCGAATGGAGTGCCTCGCCGTACGAACCAGAGGTCACCGCCTTCGGCGGCCCGGACGGAATAGCCCTCGCGCATGAGCTGTTCCACGCCGACAGCGTCGGCGTGCTCGACTACCTGGCAGAGGCGACTGACCAGCAAGCGGGGCTGGACACCAAGGCAGTTTCCCTCCTGGCCATGACGATGATGATGCGCTCGGCGGGCCTGGAGTTCGGCGAGCAGGGCGACGTGTGGGGGTTGGTCGAAGTACGGCGTCCGCTCACAGACGACGTCACCTCCGATCAGGTCAGCACCATGGTTGAGCCCATGCGCAGGCTCCTCTTGGCAGACGCTCAATCCCTTCTCGAATCCGAAGCGCTCGCGCACGTCCAGCCATGGATCAGTGGCCTGGAGACCGGGGGACGGGCGTACGAACAGGCGGCGGCGGCCGGAAAGCTCAGCCTTGGAATGCGCGGAATCCTCGCGCGGCACGTCATCTTCCACTGGAACCGGATGGGCTTCACCCTCCGCCAGCAATCCATCTGGTCCCGCGCAGCCCGAGAAGCGGTTCTCGGACGCTGAGCTGAGGGCGCTTCTCCAGCTGCCCCCACGGCGCGCTTCTCCTCGTCGCCACCAAGTAGGAACTCCCCCAACCAGCGCGATGGCCCGGACACTCGGGCCACTGCCCCGCCGGGAGGCGTCCACAATGCAGAAAGTCCCCACTGTGCCCCACAGTCACCTGAAACTGGCCGACACCCCCAATGCGGCCGGCTGGGCCAGGCTCCACACCCGTGATGTGCTGGGCCGCTGGCAGGTGCCTTCCGACCTGATCGACTCCATCCTGTTAGTGCTCTCGGAACTCGTCACCAACGCGATCCAGCACCCGAACGACGCGAAGCAGCCCGAACGGCTGACCTCTGCGGTGCTGTCCAAGGTGCAGCTGATCGGCCTGGACCTCCAGCTGCGCGGACCGACCGTCCTGGTACAGGTCACGGACAACGACACACGCCCCCCAGCGCCGAAGACTGTCGGCACCGATGCTGAGCGCGGACGCGGACTCTTCCTGGTCGAGCACATGAGCAGCCGATGGGGGTACTACCACCCGCCGAACGGTGGCAAGACCGTCTGGGCCGAGGTCCGCCCCGGCACCACAGCACCGAGACCTCGGACAGCAACCGCCAGAGAACCGTCGAACCGGGCAGGACGGCCACGGCCGTGCGAGCCCATCACCGACGAACACCTTCCCGTCGACGACCCGCACCTCATGGGCCGCGTCCTGGTAGCACTCCGCCAAATCTGATGCCGCTGCCCCGCAGCGAACTGACCCGCGACGACCATCCGTGCTCCAGCCCTTTTGCTTCTGCCCCCGTCTACCTTCTTCACGAGGAGCTTCACCATGCAGCCGGCCGATTCGGACCTGCCCGCCGATTCCGCGTTGCGCGACCAGATCGACGCCGCGACTGCCGAGAGCGATGCCTTCCTGACCGCCAGAGGGGCCTCTGCCCCGGTGTTCATGGGCCGGCCAGCCTGGCAGCGCTCAGCCATGGAAGCCCTCATGGCCGCAGTCTGGTCCGGGACGGCGCGGCTGTGCGTGCACGTCAGGCCGGACCGGCTCGTCTCGACGCCGACCGTGGTCTGGGTCGAGGCGCCGGAGACGGTCTGCTGCCCGCCGTGCGATTTGGCGCGCAGGCTGGAGGAGGCGCGTACCTGCCAGGGTTGCGGGACCCGGGGCTCGCTTACCGGCGGTACTGAGTGCGCGGTGCCGGCCGGGCCGATGTCCGTCACCGCGCTCTGGTGCCAAGCATGCACGCCGCCGACAGCCCCGTCGGATGCAGGCCGCCGTGGCCGTACCGGTAAGAAGCGTTCTCGCAGGCGTGGTCGTTGAAGGCTGCCGTGACGCTGGGCGTTCGCCACCGACACTGCTCAGACCGGATCGGACTACACCGGCAGTGCGTCCTGCACGTTGTCCGGCGGGATGCTGTTGTGCGGGTAGTCCGTCGTGGTCCGGTGGCCGTACGGGGATTCGGGCTGCGGTGGGGTCGGTGCTGCTGCTTCCGCGGGCTCTGCGCTCTGCCCGTTGCGGTCGGCCCGCACGGTCAGTTCCTCCCGGAGGCCGGACGCCCGGCCGTCGGCGTTGCGCGCGGTGCGGCGTGCCTTGGTCGCCTCGGTGCGGAGGGCCTTGGCTGCCTCGGCGTCCTTGTCCTTGGCTCGTCGCAGTAGGGCGGCCTTCGTTGCCTGTGGCAGGTCGGCTTCGGTGAGCACGGCTTCGTGCTCACCGGCGGGCCCGGCCTGGGGGGCGACTTCGCGGAGCCGTTCCTTCGCGTTCTCCAGCTCCTGTTCGGTCGTGTGGCGCGTGCGGACGAGGTCTTCGCGTTCTGTCTCGGCGGCGGTCCGCTGGTCACCGCGCAGGACGGGACGACCGAACCGTCCGGTGGCGGCCAGCTGCTGCTCGATCCCGCCGATGCGGGCCTGGGTGCCGTGCAGCCGGGTGGTGTGTTCGGCGATGACCTCTTCGAGGGCGCGCACGTCGCGGATCGCCTCGGCGCGTCCGGCGACGTCTTGGTGCCGGCGGCTGAGCGCGAGCACGTTGGGGCCCGTCCCGGCGGTCGCGGTCTGCTCGGCGCGGTCTGCGGCGTCCTCTGCCTTCTCGGCGGCCGTCCTGGTGGCACGTGCTGCTGCTGCGGCCTTGCGCGCGGCGTCGCGCAGGGCCTCGCTGGTGAGGTGGGCGTAGGGACGGGCGGCGGCCGGCTGCCGGGGCTCGGAGGCTGCGGGCGGCGTCGCGGCTCGGTTGGCGGCGCCGGTGGCACGGCGGGGTCCGGGCTTCGGAGCGGTCTCCTCGTTGTCGTCCTGCTCGGGGGTGTCGCCGGTGCCGGGGGCGCGCGGGATCGGCAGGTTGGGGACGATGTGCCGGACGTGGGCGGGGACGGCGGCCGTCGGGAGTTCGGTGAGGATCATGCGTTCCTCGGTGCCGGTCTCGATCTCGCGGATGAGGCCCGCGACCGCCCGGTCAAGCTGTTCCTGGTCGGTGAGCGCTTCGCCTGCGCGGGCGCGGTCGGCGTCGGTCTCGTAGACGGACAGCGGGAGGAAGAGGTGCGTCTCCTTCTTGTCGCGGCTCATCATCGTGTAGAGGGCGTTGGCCTGCGCGCCGGGACCGTAGACCAGGGCTTCCTGCACGCTGAGGCCCTGGCTCTTGTGGCCGGTGATGGCGTATCCGAGGCTGAGGCCGCCGTGGGCGATGTAGTCGGCGTCCACCCATTCGGCGACGTCGCGGTGGCCGTCCTCGGTCTTCGCCCTCCACTCGACCAGGACCCGGCGGTCCTCGTCCACCGCGACCACCAGTCCGCGGAGCCCGTTCAGGACGTCCTCGTGCGCTCCCCGGCTCCGCTTGCTCCGATAGTCGTTGGACCGCAGGAGGACCTGGTCGCCTACGGAGAGGGCGAGTTCACCGCCGCCGGCCAGGGCGAAGAGGTGTTCCGGGCCGGTGAGAGCGCCGCTGGCCTTTCGCAGGGCCCGGGCCCCGACGTTGAGTTCCTCCACGATCTCGTTGGTGGCCGCGAGCATGAGCAGCTGCTGCACGGCGGTGTGGTCGTCGGTGTGCGCGGCGCGCTTGTCGGCCCAGACCGTGAGCATCGCGGCGAGCGCCTCGTCCTTGTCGGCGAGGGCGTGCACGCGGCCGGTTCCGGCGAACGTGCGGAGCGCGTCCGTGCGGTGGTCGTCGCGCCACAGGGCGAGTGCCCGGCGCTCGATCGTGTCCCGTTGCCGGAAGTTCTCCGTGAGGCTGAGCCCGCCCACGATGCTGTGGATGGCGGCGAAGGACCCGCCGATGCCCGGCGAGTGCAGCTGCTTGGGGTCGCCGACGGTCACGATCTTCGTGCCGGTCGTGGCGGCGTGGGCCAGCAATTCGGCGATGTCGCGGTCATCGCACATCGCGGCCTCGTCCACGACCAGCACGTCAACGCCGGTGAGGCCGGGGCCGCCGGTGCGGATGCCGGTGAGCCAGGAGGCGAGGGTGCGGGAGGTGATGCCAGCTTCCGCCTTGAGGTTCGCGGCGGCGACGGCGGCGGTGCTCGCGCCGGCGATGACGAGTCCGTTGGCCTCCCACGCGGCCCTCGCGGTGTTCATGATGGTGGTCTTGCCCGCGCCTGCGATGCCTTCGACCGCGTCGATGCCGTGGCCTGCGGTCAGCAGCCGTTCGAGGACGGCGCGCTGTTCGGCGGAGAACTCGAACTCGCCGCCGTGCTGGGCTTCGACGGCGGACAGGGTCATGGCGACGGTGTCGCCGGTGACAACGGCTGCCTGCTCGTTGAGGCGGTTGGTGGCCTCGGTGACGATGAGCGCTTCGGCAGCGACCACGTCGGCTGTGGTGTAGCGGTCGGCGTGGGTGAAGTGCTGGGCGCCCTTCGGCTTCAACTTGACCGCGTACCCGGCGTGCAGCAGGACGGAGGTGGTGAGCTGCTCGGCTTCGTCCGCGTCGGCGACGCCGTACGGGAGGGCGTCCAGGACGGCGGCGATGGCGGCGGCGTGGGTGAAGTCCTTGCTGTGGCTGGTCAGGCCGGTCTTGGGGTCGAAGACCTGGGCGCACAGCTGGTCCAGGTCCGGGTTCTGGCCCATCCGGTCCTGTTCGATGGCGCTGGCCGTGATGGCGTCGGGGTCGTCACCGGCGGCGCGGCCCTCGGCCTGCCAGTAGGCGCGCAGGACGTCGTCCTCGACTCCGGCGGCTTCGCCGTTCTTCGCGGCCTTGGACGCGGCGGAGGCGGCGGTGCGCTCGCGGGTGGTGGCGCTGTCGTAGTCGATGCCCAACTTGCTGAGCAGGTCCCGTACCTGGCTGTCACGCTTGCTGAACAGGCGGATGGTGGCTTCGGGGATCGCCGCGATCTCCCACGCGCCGGTCCGCTCCTCCCGGCGGAAGCTGATGCCGAAGGTGTCGGTCAGCTCGCGGCGGATGCGGGCGTTCATGAGGGACTGCGTCGCGCGGGCGTGCCGGTGCAGGTCGCGGCCTCCGCCGGCCACGGTGGACCACTGGCCGTCCTCGGTGCTCCTGACCATGTTGGCCAGGGTGAAGTGCAGGTGGAAGTGGGGGTCGCCGAACGGGGCGCCGTCTACGGGCCGGGCGGCGCGGTGCACCATCATCCAGCCGGAGAAGCCGCTGGTGGGCACGGTTTCCGCCTCGGCGCCGTCACCGTGCCGACCGCGCATCGCGTAGGCGGTCCACCGTTCCAGCGCGCTGATGGACTCGCGGCCGGCTGCGGTGTAGATGCCCTCGACCTGGGCGGCGATCTCCTCGGGCGCGTAGGCGAGGAACGCGGACTTGGACTTGGCGAGGTCGAGGGTGACGTCCGCGCCGAACCGTCCGACCTGCACTCGCCCTTCGAGCAGGGCGGCCCTGATCTCCTCGGCGTCCCACACCTCTTCGGGTGCGAGCCCGGCGGCCTTGGCCATGGCGACGGCTTCGCGGACGTCCATGGGCAGGTCGCGGAGGCGGCGGCGGCCTTCGCCTGCGGTCTGGGTGTACCGGCGCTGCATGGAGGCGGCGGTGAACAGGTCGGCGGGCTGCTGCCCGGTCTCGGCGGCGCGGGCCTGGACGGCGCGCAGGAGCGGGCGGGCGTCCAGGCGGCCACCGGCTTCGGCGGCCATGGCCTTCTGCAGGGCGTCTTCGCCGTAGAGGTCGACGGCGTCGACTCCGACCGCACCGGCGAGCTTGAGCAGGGTGGAGGCCGGGACGCGGTGGGATTCGCCGAACCGCTGGAGCTGGTTCTCCATCCTGCGGAAGGCGTCCTTCTTCCGCTCGGAGTCCAGCAGGCTGGCGGGGTTCATGCCGCGTTCGGCGGCGGTGCGGCGGATGGCGCGGACCAGCGGGGCGGCGGGCAGCTTCGCGGCGGGGGCGATGGCGAGCTTGGGTTCCACGAGGGTCTTGCCGGTGTTCGGGTCCTCGCCGTGCATGAGCCTGCGGGCGGCGTTGAAGTCCGCGGGGGCGAGGATGCTGCCGGGGGTGATGCCGAATTCGTTGAGGCCGCTGCCGATCCACACGAGGGGCCGTTCGCTGGCGTCGAGGTGGTAGTCCACCTGTCCGTCGGTGGCCGGGCGCGGGAGGTCCTGGTCGTCGTACAGGTCGCGGGCGTTGAGGCCGGCTGCGGCGGCGAGCTCGACGGCGTCGAAGCCGGTGAACCTCGGGTTCTGCGCGTTCCGCAGTTGGGTGCGGGCCCGGAAGAACGCCTTCTTGGCCTCGGTGGTGCCGAGCAGTGCGGCGACGGTGGTCCCGGCTGCCTCGGCCCTGGCCTCGATGGCGGCGATGAGCGGCGCGGCGTCGACCAGCACCGGCTTCCCGCAGCCGTGGCCGCCGGTGAGGCGGTATTCAATCTGCTCGTCGGAGGGGCCGATCATGGTCACCCAAGCCATCGGCCCGCTCACCCCCCGTGCTCTTCCGGTCAGATCCGGTCGTCTTTGAGGATTGTATCGTCACGAAGTGACGATACCTTGGTCCTCAAAATTCAAGATCATGATCAGCTTGGGGAAGGTCGGGCACTCGTGGGGGCCTGGTCGCTGCTGCGGATCGGGCTCGTTCGAGGCCGGGGTGCTGTCGGACTGTTACCTCGGGAGGCGGTCTGGCATCGAGGTGAGGTTGGCCTGGGCGTCACGGTCGGCGTGCGGTCCTGGCCTGCGGCTGGGCCTGGTGTTCGGCTGGGGGTGCCGCTGGGTCGGATCAGGCGGCTGGCGGGCATGCCGTGGCCTCGGACTGCGGAACGGTCGGCTGCGGCGGTTGCGAGCGGGCGTCCTCCTCGTGCCAGACCGCACCGAGGGCCTGCACAGCCGCCTCCAGTCGGGCTACCGCCTGGTGCCACACGCCGTCACCGGGGTCGGACAGGTCCCACTGGGTGGCGGCACTCACCAAGCTCCGCGCGTCCTGCTCAACCTGGTCGCACCGCAGCCCCAGGGCCCTCGCCACCACGCGCACCGCGCCCAGCTCGGCGACGAGGTCGGTGGCCACCGGCTCGATGGCTTCCTTCGCCGTGCGCAGGGTCGCCCGCAGCGCGGACTCGCACTCCTCGGTGTCGCGGCGCGGCGGCTCCACCTGTGCCTCGTCGGATGTAAGCCGGTCCCCGGTGCCCGGGTCGAAGAACGGGCCGAGGCTCTGGGCCCACCGGGCTCTCATCGCCTGCCAGCCGGCAGCCGCGTCCGCAGCCGCCCGGCGCTGCTGACGGCTGGTCTCCACCAGTCGGCTGGCACACCGGGCCACCTGTGCCACTGCTGCGGCTGCGGCCGTGGCGGCGGCCTCCTGCTGCGGGCCGAAGGACTGCTCAGCTGCTTCCGCGGCCTGGTCGTCGGTGATCGGCCACGCCCGCTGGATCGTGTCGTATTCGCGGAGCTGCTCGCGCTTCCACTCCCGCAGCAGGTCGGCGGGGTAGTGCGCAGGGGTCTCGTCGACTTCGGCTGCGTCTTCGATACACAGGGGCAGGAGGTTCCCGGCGCTGCGGTTGTCGGCTTCGGTCATCTGCGGGTTCCATCGCGGACCGCCCTGGCGCCGCGCGTGGATGTGGGCGATGCGACTGTTGAGGATCGTCTCCCCGGTCTCGTTGTTCATCCGGTAGAGCGGTCTCGGGCATTCGGGCTTGCCGCACCGGAAGGCCGTGGCGTAGAGCTGTTTTACCGTCGCTTCGGTCGGCGGTCGGTGCTCGGTCTGGGCCGGTCGCGTGTGCCCGGTCATCGGAGGTCGCCTTCTGCGTCGGCCTGATGGGTCCGCGTGTCCAACGACGGCGGATGCCTGCGGGATACGGGGTGGCTGGCAAAGCAAAGGCCCCCGCTCCATGGGCTGGAGCGGGGGACCTTCCGGTGCCACCGGGTGGGCTGGGGCCAGCTGAACTAGGTCAGCGGCCACTCGCCGGGCGGTACGGGTGCCTGGCGCTGGGCTTCGCGCACGGCCTCGTCAGTGCCGCACGTGGTGCAGATCGGGACGTCTCGGTCGGTGGTCACCCGGGAGCGGGCGGGCCGTTCGCCGAGCGGGCCGCCGCAGCGCGGACAGCGGGGGTCGGTCACGGTCAGTCCCCCTCGGGGTGGGCGCGGGCCGATTTGAGGATGTTGTTCCAGGTCGGCCGGGAGTAGGGCTTCGCCCCTTGCTCCTGGAGCAGGGGGATCAGCTCGGCGTTCGTGGCCTTGGGGTTGGCGGCGAGGGCCTGCCGGGCGAGGGTGAGTCGTTCGTCCCCCTGGTACGGGTAGGCCACCCGGGAGCCGGTGCCGGTGGGGCGTCCGCCGGCGTGGCCGCGGCCCTTGCGGTCGGCGAGGTACTGCCACAGCCGCCAGCGCTTCCACTTCGGGCGGCGGCGGGTCGGCAGCTCGTCCCAATCGTCGGGGTCGGGCCAGCCCTCCGGCGGGGCCTTGACGTAGTGGGAGACGGTGGTGGAGTCGGCGAAGCCACAGATCTTCGCGGCCTCGGCCGGGCCCACCATCTCCTCCGGGTCGCCGTCCAGCTTCGGCGCGTTGGTGGTGTTCGCGGCGGCGCGGCTTCGCTGGAGCTCGTGGTGCCACGTCGCCCACTCGACGCCGTCCCAGTGCATGACACCGTCGATGATCTCGGCGGCCGGGTGCCCGTTGCTCTCCCTGTCCACCCAAAGGTTCTGGAGGGTGGATTCGCTGAGGCCGTGGACCCTGCGCAGGTCCGTGCGTGAGTAGCGCGTGCGGCCGGTCTTGGCGGGCACGGTCGCCTCCTGTTGGTGGTCGTGGTCGTTCGGGGTGGTCACTGGGTCTCGTCCGGCTCGGGGACGGGCGTCCAGGTGCGGCTTCCCGTGGGTTCGAGCCGGGTGAGGGTGGCTATCTCTGCCAGGGGGACGGCGGCGGCCCAGTCGTCGTGGGCGGGGTGGCCCACGGGGAGGTTGAGCACGAGGTGCCGGCCGGTACGGGGGAAGTCCTCAACGAGGACGTAGCTGTCGGTGGACTTGGCGCCGATGCTGTTACCGCCCCTGAGCTGGACGGTGTCCCCGGGTTGGGGACAGTCGGCGTGCCGGTCGCATAGCATGGGGTGGTCTTTCTGGTGAGAGACACCGGACGGCCAGCACCGTGTTGCCCATGTGTGCTGGCCGTCTTTTGCTGTCTTGGTGGTTCGGGCGCCGGTTCGGCACCCGCCGGGACGAAGGTTGCCCACTCCGCCGACGGCGGAGTAATTGAACCATCTTTGAGCCGGGCGGCGGGGCTCTGGCGCGGAGTGCGGCGGCCATCAGAACAGGGCGTCCTGGTCGGCGGTGCCGGGGCGCGGAGCGGCGGGCGGCCGGGGGACGCGCAGTTCGTAGCGGGGGCGTCCGCGGTGCGGGGGTGCGTGCTCCTCACGGTGGTGACGGCTCCACGCCACCAGCGGGGCACCCCGCTCCAGCCACCCGGGCGGGTAGCGGGAGGTCAGCTGTGCCCACCGTGCCCGGTCGCGCGGGAGTGCCCACCGGTCCGTGGTGGTGGTGAGGGGCGGCAGCTCGCGCCACCCGGGGAAGGCGTGGTCGTGCGCCTCCTCCACGGCCGGGTTGTCGCCGTCGCCGTACCCCTCGCCCTGGTGAACGGGGCCCTCCCATCCGCAAGCCAGGCACCCGCCCCGGAACTCCTCCGTCTCCCGGCGGCCGGTCCGTCGGCTGCGGGTGAGCAGGGTCGGGGTGTGGTGCTCGGGCGGGTCGGGTTCGTGCCCGAGGTCGCTGTAGTCGCCGCCGGGGTGGCCGGGGCGGATGTGCCACGTCTGGGGGGCGCTGGTGGTGAGGTCGAGGGTTCGTCCGTTGCGGAGCCGCCAGTAGTGCGTGTGCCGTGTCCGGGCCCCGGCCGGCTCGGTGACGGTCGCGGTCACGGCCGACCGTCCGGGGTGGCGGCGAGCACTTCGCGCAGGGGGTCGGCGAGTACGGCCTGCTCTGCCGGGGAGCCCTGGAAGCGCTGTCCGTAGGCACGGCGGATCGCCCGGCGGGCGTCCTGGTGGCGGCTGCGGCCGGGGTCGTACGGCGACCGGTCGAGTACCTCGTAGCCGTACCGGGTGAGCACGTCGGCGATGAGCGCGCGGACCTGTACGGGGTCGAGGGTATGGAGGGCGGTCTCCGCCGGGGCCGCGAGGAGTACGCGGATCAGGTCGGTCGCGCTGAGCCGGGGTTGGAGGGGTATCCCGATTCGGTGGACGCCGTCCTTGCTCGGGGTGGCGGCTCCTCGTCGGCCGGGGGCCCCGGTGGTGCTGCGGAGTGTGGTCGTCTGGTCCATCGTGCTGGCTCTCGAAGTGTCGGGGTGGCGGGGCAGACCCGGTCAGAACAGGGTGCGGTCGGCGCGGACGGCGGCTTCGCGGAAGGCGCGGGCGGCGTCGGCGGCGGTGCGGCCGGGCTCGGCGCTCCACCGGTCGATGACGTCCCGGTGCTGGTCCTTCGCGGCAGCGGGGTCGGCGGCTTCCGCGGGACGCCCGGTGAGGGTTTCGGCGAGCAGGGCGAACGCCTCGTCACGGGCCCCGTGGATGCGGGCCCAGTCGTAGGTGCGGCCGGCGGCTCCACGTCCTTCTCCGGCGGCGACTTCGAGGGCGCCGCGCGGCCAGCACGGCAGGAGGGCGGTACGGCCGGGGCCGGCGAACAGGCGCGGGCCCTGGTGGATGCCGACGTGCTCGATGTGGTGCGCGGCCCACTCCAGGATGGCGGCCGGGTTGTCGGCGATGACGATGCTCTCGGGGGTGTAGCGGATCAGCATGGTGGTGTCCGTCTCGGTGGTGCCCGGGGGCGGCGGCGCCGCCCCCGGGTTGGTCGGTCTACTGCTGGTAGGCGGGGATCAGTTCGCGGACGCGGTCCGGGCCGACGCATCCGCCCTCGTGGCGGTGAAGGCTCGGCAGGCCGCCGTTCCTCCCGCGCAGGTGCGACCAGAACTTCGGGCCGATCCACCCGCACAACTCGCAGAGCAGGACCCAGTGGTTGTCACTGCCGGGGAACCCGGTGAGGACCGCCCGCCACCGGAGGTTCGCGAGTCCGGCGAACGCGGTCGCGGCGCTCTCGGTGTTGCGGTCGTTGACGGGCATCCGCAGGTGCAGCAACGGCACGGGGCCGGCCAGCGGCTGGGGTTCTTCGGCGCGGATCTGGCCCAGGGGGACGGCGGTGATCCGACCGGCGGCGTACTCCTGCGTGAGGTGGACGGCCGCCTTCTCGATGCCGGGGACGCCGACCTTCGGGCGGCCGATGTTGCGCTCCCCCGCGCTGGTCACGACCCACCAGTCCCGGTGCCACCGGTAGGCGCGGCCGATCACCAGGTCCGGCCCGATGATCACGGGGTACCGGGATTCGAGGTCGGGGGTGCCGATGCGGAAGGGCATGGCGGTGAGGACGACGGTTCGTTCGAGGTTCTGGGTGGTCATGGTGGGGCCCTGTTCTGGTGAGAGAGGGGGCCCGCCCCGGGGCGCTTGGCCGCCGGGGCGGGCGCGGCGGTCCTACGCGGCCTGGGCCGGTGCGGCGGGCTGCATCTCGTCGGCGCTCTTGCGGCCCGCGACGTCGTCGTAGGGGGCGGTGGAGGTCCAGCCGTCGTATCCGTCGTCGGTGGCGCGGACGATGGTCTTGCCGGTGCCGTTGAAGATGTGCGGGATGGTGAGCGACTTCGGGTTGACGCGCAGGACCTCGTACCAGGTGCCTCGGTGGAGCGCGAAGTCACCGCGCTTGAAGTCGGCCTTCGTCCAGACCTTGAGGCCCTTGGCCTCGGCGTCCTTGATGACCTGCTCCCAGAGCTCGATCTCCTCGGTCAGCTCCTCGTGCCGGATGGTCAGCTCCGGGTCGTCGGGGTTGCGGGAGTACCCCTTCGCCGACTCTCCGCGCTGCCATTTCTCGACCGCGCGTAGGTCGGCCCGCAGCTTGTCCAGGCGCCGGAGGGTGCGGCCGGGGTCCTTGCGGAACCGCTCGTAGTTGGCGGCGGCCTTCTGCCGGTCGGCCCAGTGCTGGGCGCGGTCGCCTTCGCTGATGCTCTTGCGCATCGAGGTGTCCATGCGCTCGCGGTCGCGGCGGGCGCGGCCCTCCGAGTGGTGGCCGACAAGGATCGGCTGGCCGAACTCGAACCGCTCCGATATCGCGTGGGCGGACTTCCACGCGGCCGTGGAGTTACGGGCGGCGTTGTCGGCGTACCCGCCGAAGCGGTCGGCGCGGTCGGCGGCTCGCTCCTCCCGGTCCTGCTCGGCCTCGGCGAAGCTGCGGCGGTCGGCGTTGTCGACGGTCAGGGTGGCGTCGAGGCCGGCGTCCCGCAGCCGCTGGGCGAGGAGTTCGAGGTTGGGGGTGTAAGCGGCGTGGTCGCGGCTGTGCGGGAGGTACCAGCAGTCGAGGTTCCTGCTCCAGCGGAAGCCCTGGCGCAGGGTGCGGCCGTACTCGCGGAGTTTCAGGATCTCGGCCGATCCGTCGCCCCGGGCGCTGCCGGTGATGAGGGTGCCTTCGCGGCGGGTGTGGGTGATCTCGATGGTCATTGAACTGGTGGTTTCTGGTGAGAGTTTTTGGCCGCCCGGAGGGCGGACGGGGTGCTGGAAGCGGTGAGCACCACCGGGGGCGGGCCGTGAGGGACGAGCGGTCCGCTGCCGTCGCGCCCCGCGCGACGGCAGGGGCTGCCGCGCCCCCGCGGGGCGCGTCCTTCGCGGTCCGGTGCCCGCCGTCGGTCGGCGGAGCCGCTAGGCGGAGTCGGCCGGCGGCGGTGAACGCACCGGACCGTGCCTGCTGCCGCCCCGAAGGGGTGTCCGCTCGGGTGTTGGGGCCCGCCGGTCCGGAGGTGTTGCCCTCCCCCGGACCGGCGGGGCCTGCGGTCAGCTCTGGCGGGTGGCCGGGGCGGCTTCGATCCGCTCGCGGACCGCGCGGTTCACGGCGGCGATGAGGTCGTGCCCGTCGCCGTAGGCGAACCGGCCCAGCGGCAAGCTGGTGGCGATGTCGCAGAACGCGCCCGGGTCCATGGTGGTCAGCGTGTCGTCAAGCGGCGTCAGCTCGTGGGGGAACATCGCCTGGACGCTGTCCCCGGGCTTCGGGACACCGGTGGTGAAGTACCAGACGATGACCATGTTGGCCTTGTCGGCGAACTCGGGGCCGCCGAACGGACCGACGACGATGGCCGGGCGGGTGTCGAGCTGGCGGCCCCGGAACCAGGGTCCGGCGGTCACGAGAGTGGCGGTGGGGAAGTCCTGGACGGTGGGGGCCTGGGTGGTGAGCATGTCGTGTCCTGTCTGGTGGGAGGTTCCGCCGGGGCCGGTCGGCCCCGGCGGCGGGTGTCGGTCGGGGGTGTTGCCCTCCCCCTTCCGACATCATTAATTAAACCATGTTTCTAGGTCTGGGTCAACCGGCTGCGGTGAGTTCGCGGCGGCGCTCGGCGGCGGCGGTGACGGCCTGCGCGATGGCGCGGCCGGTCTCAACGGCGCGGACAGCGGACTCGTGCACGGGGGGCTTCTTGTCCTGGGTGATGATGCCCGCGAGCGGGGGCATGACGGCCGGGCCGGGGGTGATCTTGAGGATCAGGGCGGCGACGTGGGCGGCTGAGGCGACCTCGGCGAGATGCTGGCCGGGGAGCGAGGCGTCCGCCTCGGTGATGCGCCGCCATGCGTGGCCGTACAGCAGGATGCGGGCGGCGGCGTCGGGGGTCTCGCGGGTGAAGTCGAACCCTCCGGCCTGCTCGGGGTCCTCGTGGTACCAGTCGCGGTACTGGGTGAGCAGGATGTCCCGGACGGCCTCGGCGGCGAGCACGGCGGCGGCGGGCTCCTCGTAGGCGTCACCGTCGGTCTGGCTGATGTCGAACACCGGCCCAGCCTTGAAGCCGGAGACCCTGCGGCCCTCCCCCTGCGCGGCAGCGTCGGCAGCGGCTTCCCGGGGCCCGGCCTCGGCGGCCTGGGCGTCGTCGGTCCGCCGCCGGATCGGGGTCCAGATGCGGAGGGAGGTGGAGCCCTTGACCGGGAAGCGTCCGGCCTTGCGCCAGTCGCCGGAGCTGAGGACGCGGGTCGCGTTGGGGTGCTGGGCGGCGATGGCGATGCAGTTGACGGGGCTGCGGTCGGCCAGGGTCGCGGCGGTGCGCATGACGGCGGCCCAGAATCCTTCGTCGGCGACCATCGCGCCGTACGCGCGGTCCATCACGCCTTCGAGCTCACCGCGCATCTGGGCACTGTAGGCGCGGCGCTCATCGTCGGTCATCTTCGGCTTGCTGGGCATTCCCTGGTCTCCCTGGTGAGAAATTTCGGCCCCCGGCCGGCTGGCCGGTGGTGTCGGTCGGGGGTGTTGCCCTCCCCCTTCCGACATCACTAATTAAACCATGTTCTGAGGTGTTCGGCAAGCCCTCACATCCAGTACAGCCCCTCTTTGTGGCACGCGGCCCGGTATGCCTCTATGACCTCATCCTCAATTTCTGTCCAGTGTTCGAGGATGTCCGGGGCGACTTTCTGCGGGCTGGCTTCGCGCTTGGCCCTGCGCCATTCGATGGCGATTTTGAGCGTGCGGAGCTGGGAGCGGTCGAGGTACAACGGGCCGGAATCGGGGAGTTCTCCGCCGTAGGCCAGCGCTCCGGCATTGTTGATGTGCTCGGTGCCGGACCACACCCTTTGTTCGGGCTGGGCAGCAAGGGCCCTTCTCAGGGTGCATCGCAGATGCGGGGCCTGGACGGTCCATTTCGGGCGGATGGCGAACAGGTCGGCGCTCATTATGGCCTTTCGCTGGGGACGGCGCGCGCGCTCATTCGGGCGCGCGCCGCCGGGGAGACCGGAGGGATTAGAGGGCGAATTCCTCGGGGTGCTGGCCGCGCTCGTCGTCGGGGGTCTGGATGTCGGGCAGGAATCGGCTGACCGCGAATACGACCGCGTCAGCGATGATCATGGGCGCATCCTGGAGAACGACGTTCACCACTCCCCCTTCAAGTCCGATTCGGACCTCTCCGGGCTCAAGGCTCATGTGGATATAGGCGCTCGTCCCGTCGATCCGGGTCCGGGCCCCGGGAAGCCGGGCGGAAATCTCGCGGGCGGCTTCTTCGACGCTTCGGCGCATCGCGGCCTGTTCGCTGTTGTACTCCTTCACGCGCTGGTGAACGGTGCGGTGCGCGGGGATGAGGCCGTCCAAGAGCAGGGCCGCGATCCGCGCGGGGTCTTCGTCCATGGCGATTCGGACGCTGTCGCGCTCGCCCCGGCGGAACGGGTAGTCGGTGGCGGGGAACGCGCCCCGGAGCTGGAGGTGGCCGGGGTCGTCGTAGCGCTCGGAGAGGTGGAGCTGTCGGCCGTCGGGGTGGGTGAGGTTGGCGGCGTGGGCCAGTTCGTGGACGCCGTGGAGTACCTGCTGCGGTCGCCAGTTCCCGCCGAGCGCGAGGGCGATCGAGTGGGCGAGGTCGGCGACGGCGGGTCGCTGGTCCATCTGGGTTCTCCTGGTGAGAGTGGGTGCCGGGGGCCGGTCAGCCCTCCGGAGGCCGGCGGGGTGTTGCCCTCCCCTTCCGACATCACTAATTAAACCATGTTCTAAGGGTCGGGTCAAGCCAGAGAACCGCCCTGACCTGCCCTTTTCCCACCACACCGACCCGCACCCGCCCGGCCGGGCCCGGCCACAACGGGCCCCGGGCGGGGTTCCCTCCTCGGTCGGACAGCTCCTGCCGTTTCAGGGTTCCGGGTGGGGTGCCCAGGCTCGCGCAGCGACCGCGAAGCGGCTTGGCCTGGGCACCCTGCCCGGGTTCCTGGTACGCCCTCCGGGTGGCCGACCGAGGAGGGAGCCCCGCCCCCACAACCCCAACCACCACCAAGCCGCACCCAACCGACCGGCCCCCACCCCCTCCGAGAGAGGACCCGCCGGAGGCAAAGGCAACCACCGCCGGAGCGTCACCACAGGGTGGGTTGGAGTGGGGAGACGAGGATCGGCCGGGCCCCCCGCAGTGCTCGACGGGGCTTGCGTGCAGCAAGTGCTGGAGCTCGCGGGGTCGTGGTTGGGGCGGGTGCCGGCTGTGGCAGAGCAACGGCGGGCAGACTTCCGACGCCGGTCTCCGACGGGTTGGCCGGTCCGGGTTCGATGCGTGCCTGCTGGTCGGGGTGCGCCTGCTGTTCGGCGATGGTGACGGTCTTCCGATACAGCTTCTGCGCGCTGGGGTCGAGCGGGGGCAGGCGGCGGGCGGCGGCCTTCTGGTCGTCACGGCGCTTGTGGCGGCGGCGGACCCGGGCGAACCGCGCTTCGTAGGCTGCTTGGTCGGTGCTGTGGAGTCCGTCCTGGTGGAGCCGGGCGAGTTCCAGCGTGACGTGGCCCATCGGGCTGGGGGTCAGCACACGGGTGCCGTCGCTCTGCTGGGCGGCGGTGAGGAACTTGGCGGCCAGCAGGGCCTGCGTCCTCTCCTGGCTGATCCGGCGCCCGCCGGTCCACTCGCCGTGCCGCGCCGCGAGCCGGGCACGGCCGCCGCGCCAGTACAGGCGGCCGGTCGCGGCGGCCTCCATCACCCGCAGGTGGCCGGTGGTCCAGCCGAGTGCGGCGACGTACTGCTGCGCGAGGTACTGGTTCGAGGCGGCCTGCTCCCGGTTCTGGCGGTCCATGCCGGTCGCGGCCTGCTGTTCCGCTTCGCGCTGGGCCTCCTCCTTGCGGCGGGCGCTCTCCCGTTCGGCCAGTTCCGCGGGGGTGAGGACTCGGTCCAGTTCGGCGCGCAGGCCGGCGGCCGTGGTCTCGACTCCGGCTGCGACTTGGGCGAGCAGGGCGTGGTGGACGGCTTGGCGGGCGCAGTACGCCAGCGCGCTCGTCGGCATCTCGGGGTCGACGGCGTACTTCTCGGCGTGGTCGGCGTGCCGGGCGGCCTCGGTGGCCTCCTGGTGGGCCGCGTGCATGGCCGCCTCCAGGTGCGCGCTCCCGGAGCGGCTTCGGCAGACGGCGGTCATGGCCTCGTCGGCGGCGATGATGGCGAGGAGAGCGGCTTCCCCGGCGACTTGCAGACAGGTCTGCGGTGACGGGTCTCCGAACGGGGCGGCGACGCGCACGGGCTCGGGCATGGGTGGTCCTCGGTGGGTTCGGCGGTGCGGTCGGGGGCGGGCGGCGCCCCCGTCGTCGGGGTGCCGCCTGGTCGCGCGGAGCGCGACGGAGAGTGCTGTCGTGCCCGCAGGGCACGTCCGTTGGCCCGGCGTCCGGGCGGGGCGGGAGGGCCGCCTGCGGCCCGGACGTCCCGGCCGGCTGCGAGCCGGGCCAGGCTGCGCCGTCCCGCAGGGACGCCCTTTCGGTCCGGGCCGTCCGGCGGTCGGCCGCCGGACGGGGTCACCCTGGCGGGCGGTGGGCGAGCGTGGGGGTGGGCGGCTCGATGCCGCCCGGCCCCACGGCCCGGCGGCCGGGGGCGGCCGGGCGGTGGTGTCCGCCCGGCCGGGCCTCCTAGGCGGCGACCGGTTCGCGCTCGGTGACGCGGCACCGGGTGAGCACGGTCTGCGCGGTCTCGCCGTAGGTGCTGTGCTCCTTGACAGTGCCGGTCAGCTCGACCTCGTCGCCCTTGTCCGGGACGGTGGCGGCGGAGGAGAACCAGACGAACACGTTGCCCTCGGCGTCCTGGAACTTGATCAGTCGGCGGCGCTGGGCGTGGTAGCCGTAGTGCCGCTCCTCCAGCTCGATCACGGTGGTGACGGTGGCGGGGACGGTCAGCCGCTCCCCCTTGGTGCCCTGCGGCTTGCTGTTCTGGGCGGCCCGCTCGATGACCGCCTTCTCCTGGTCGCGGTGCCACCCGGCGACAGCGGAGACCAGCGTCGGCAGGTGGCGGGGGGCGACGGTCTCGCCCTTGGCCAGCTGGCCCACCTTGTGGCGGTACTCGGAGAGGCTGCCGTACCCCTGGAGGGCCCACGCGCGGACGGCGGCGGCGGTGCTGGCCGCGTCGGCCTCGGCGTCGATCCCGGCCCGCCACTCCTGCGGGGCCTTGCGGTCGAAGAAATAGGCGTCCACCGAATCGGCGGTCGGCACGCGGTTCTTCCACTGCTCGGAGCGGCTGTAGAAGCGGCCGTCCTGGGTGACGACGGCGGCGGCCACCCGGAGCACCTCGTCCACCGGCACGCGCAGGTCTGCCGGGACGCCGCCCTCGTCGCCGTCCCAATCGGAGTCCTTGATCGACCCGAGACGCCACAGGGCCTCAAGGCCCTTGATCGGCAGGCCGGTGTACGGCTCGACGCACGTGGTGCCCAACTGCTTGATCTCGCCGTTCTCGTGGCGGGCGAGATAGGTGGCGGTGCGGTGCCGGGCGACGGAGCACCCCTGGCAGAACCCCTCGGTGGCACGGTGCTGGCGCGCGGCCTCGGCGTCCCGCTCGGGCAGGCCCGGGAACAGGCTGGTGATCGTCTCGCCCTCCTCGTCGTGGTCCAGGCGGGCGATGACGGTCCAGCCCTGGTGGCGGGGGAGGTCGCCGGAGATGGTCACGGTGACGGTGGGGCGCTTGCCGATCACTCGGCCGTCTACGTCGCGGTAGTCCGCGAGGAACTGCGCGGAGATGTCGAGCGCGTACGGGCTGAGGCGGTGGACAGCGGCGCGGGCGTTGGTGGCCTCAACGAGCTGGCGGACGCGGGACTCGGCGGTCGCGGGGACGGAAAACCGCATGGCTGCGCTGGTCATCGTGGGTGCTCCTGCTGGTGAGAGAGATCGGGCCCCGGCCGGGCGGGTTGCCCTCCGCGTGCGGCCGGGGTCGGGTCGGGGCCGGCTGGCGGCCCGTGGGTCGGAGGGGGTGTTGCCCTCCCCCTCCGACATCATTAATTAAACCATGTTTTGGGGGGTGAGGCAAACATCCTTGCCGGGGATGTCGAGTGCGGCGCGGTCGCGCAGGAAGGCGGCGAACAGGGCGGCGGTGTAGCTGTCGGCGGTGCCGTAGGTGCGGCGGCTGTCCAGGGCCCCGATGCGCTCGCCGTGGTGGCGGACGGGGAACGGCTGGCCAGGCTCGGGGATGACGAGCGCGTACAGTCCGCGCGGGGTGTCCACGCGCAGGACGACGGCGGCGGCCTCGCGGTCGTAGGCGGCCGACCAGCGGGCGGACCCGATGCCGAACTCCGAGAGTCCAGACGCGATGGCGCGGGCCTGCATGAGGTCGGCGGCAACGCTGGTGTTGGGCTCGGCGGGGGCGGCGGCATATCCGCAGCAGTGGTCGTCGGCGTAGGTCTCGGAGAGGGCGGCGCGGGTCACGGTGGGGCTCCTGGAGGGGGTGGCCGGGGGCGGGGCGGGCTCCCGCCCCCGGCGTCGGATCGGCGGGGAGGATCAGGCGGTTTCGGTGTCGGCCGTCGGCTCGGCGTCCGACTCCGTGCCCTCCGGCTCCGTGCCCTCCGGCCCCTCGACCGTCGGCTCCTCGGTCGCCTGCTCGGCGTCCGGCTCGGCCTCGCCCTCCGGGTTCTCGTCGGCCTGCTCCGGCCGGGCGTCGTGGGCGGCCTGTTCGTCCTCGCCTTCACCTTCGACCGGCTCGGCCTCCGACTCCTCGTCACCCTGCTCGTCGCCCTGCTCGTCGTCCGGGTCGCCTCCGCCGAGCAGGGAGGCGTGGGGCTCCTCCTTCGCCCGGTCGTACGGCTTCTCGTCCACCACGGACCGCTCGATGAGCGTCAGCGGGTACCCGAGGGACTCCAGCACCCGGAACCATGCCGCCGTGGGCTTGCGGGTCCACGGGGCGTGCTGGCTGTCGGTCCGCCACGCCGACCGGTTCGCGCACTTCTCGCGGACTGCGGCGATGGCCGCGAATTGGAGCTGGGGGGCCTTCCTGGGGTCCTTGGCGGCGTACTGGGCGAACGCGCTGCGGTCCGTGGCCTGCTGGGCGTTCAGGCCCAGGAAGTCAGCCAGGATCTCGGTGGTGGGCTCCTTGTTCAGGTCGTCGCAGATCCCCCAAGTGCCGCTGAGGAGAGCTTCGTTGACGTGGCCGATCAGCGCGATGGTGCTGGCCTTCGGAAGGTTGCGCGACTTGATCAGGTCCGCGAGCCACTTCCGGCGGATCACCTCGGCGGCGTCCCAGTCGATATTGCCTGCCTTGACGGCGGCGCGGGCGGCGCGCTCGGCCTCGACCTCGGCGGCGGTGGCGGCGTTGCTGGTCCCGCTGCTCTTGGCGCTCTCGGGCGCGATGTGGCCGTACAGGCCGGGGGCGGAGCAGTAGGGCTCGTACCGGTCGCCGCGCCGGTCGTCGAACACCCACACCTGCCCCTTGCACGTGGCGTGCTCCTCGGCCTTGACGCCGTTCAGCTCCGATACGGCCGTGGCTCGCTCGGCCAGCTCCTCGATGTCGCGGATCTTCTGTCCGGCGGCTTCCAGCTCCGCGCGGTGGGCCGCCGCCTTGGCCGCCTTGTCTCGCTTGACCCGCTCGACCTCGATGGCCCACTGGACCTTGGCCTCGTCCGCGCCCTTGGCGGTGGCGGCCTTGGTGATCGCGGCGAGCGCCTCCGGGTTGTCGGCGAACTCGGAGAGGGCGGCCATGTTCTCGAACGTCCACGTGTAGCCGCTCGCGGCGCTGATGGCGGCGTTGAGCGTCTCGTCGTTGCGGACCTTGACGAGAGTGCGCACGTCCTTCTGCCGGACCCCCGCTGCCTTGGCGATGCGGCCGACCTGCGCGCCCGCCTCGGCCGCGCTGAACATGGCCTGGTTCATCTCCCGCGTCGTCAGGCCCTTGCGCTGCTCGGAGGTGGTGATCATGTCGAGGAACTGCCCGGCGGCGTCGCGGTCGTCGTCCTCCCACTCGTACGGCACGTGGGTGAGGCCCGCGTCCGTCGCACCGTAGAACCGGCGGTTCCCGTCGTTGACCTGGAGGACCCCGCCCTCAAGCCGCTGGATCTTGACGGGGATGCGGCAGCCCTCGACGCGGAAGGACTCCACGAACCGCGCGTTGATGTCGAGATCCTCGCGGGCGTTCTCCGGGTGCGGGGTGAGGGCGTCGATCCGGATCACCGGGCGGGGCGTGAACGGCAGCTCCTCCAGCCCTGCGTCGACGGCGGCGGCCAGACGCTGGAACCCGTCGATGATCTGGGGCACCCCGCCGTGGGTGTCCACGATGTACAGCGGCTCCTGGACGCCGTTGGCCTTCACGTCGGCCAGCAGATCGGCCGGGGCCTCGACGGAGCGGACGTTGCCGGAGTGCGCGAGGAGTTCAGCGGTGGTGATGGTCGGCCACGGGGCGGGTGCGGTCTGGACGCCGGCTTCGGTCTTGGTGGTCATCGTCGTACTGCCTTCTGGTGAGAGGTTCCGCCGGGGCCGGTCGGCCCCGGCGGCGGGTGTCGGTCGGGGGTGTTGCCCTCCCCCTTCCGACATCATTAATTAAACCATGTTCTGAAGGGTGGGGCAACCGGGGACGGTGTGATCGGCGTCACTCCGGTAGAGGGCTGCGGTGGAGCGGATCAGGGCGGCGGCCTCGGCGGTGGTCCGCCCGGGGGTATCGGTCCAGCACCACAGCAGGGTGCGCCGGTAGGCGTCTTCGGTGAGCCCCAGCTTGCGCCACCGGACGGGCGACACGGGGCGGCCGTGGGCCTGGTTGCTGAGCACCACCAGGGAGTCGAACAGGGACCGCTGGAAGACCTCCCACACCTCGCCGCGCTGAGACCAGCGGGGCCGGGCGGCGCGCACGCCGCGCCCCCATGCGTGCAGGAGGTTGCACGGGGCGTTGTTGCCCATCCGTCCGGGCTGCCAGAGGTGGTCACCCTGGTAGAGGCCGACGCGCTCGATGTGGTCGGCGGCGGCGGTGAGGATGCGGGCGGGGGTGGCGCGGTGCTTGCGGGTCACGGCTCTCTCCTGGGTGGTCAAGACGCCTTGCTCTCAACGGACTTGGCGGCAATGGCGCAGTCGGTGCAGTGGCAGGGGACGCGCCATTGGTGCCCGGCTGGGCTGGCGCTGGCGAAAGCGCGGGCGGCGCTCTCGCTGATCCGGCCTGTGCCCGGGATCTTCGGGGCGGCGGCGTTCCACGCCTGGGGGACGCTGTAGACCTGGAAGTAGTGGCGGCCGTCCTGGTCGGTCTTGGCGAACCTGATCCAGTCCATGTACACGCGGGGCTCCTCGAAGCGCGCGGAGGTGGGGCCGGGGCGGCGGGCCGCCGCCCCGGCGGGGGTGCGCGGATCAGGCGACGAGCGATCCGGCGGACGCTGCTCCGATGCGGCGGGTTCCGCCGATGTCGGCGCGGTTGCCTGCGGCGATGCCGTCGCCGTACCCGGTGCCACTGAAAGAGCTGCTCTGCTTGCGGACGGTGGGATGGGCTGCCTGGAACGCGGCCCGGACCATGCCGCCTCGGGCTGCCAGCACGAGTTCGCCGCTGCGGCCGGTGGCGGACGTCTCCCCGCTGGCGGCGGCTCGGGCGGCCTCCTCGATGGCCGCGAGCCGCTCGGTGACGCGCACGATGAACCCGAGCTGCCAGGAGTTGCGCCACGCCTTCGGGCTGCGCACGCCGTACGGCACGGCCTGCCGGTTGAGGCCGTTGAGCATCTGGAGCTGGAGCGAGGTGTAGAGGATCTCCGCGCGCTGGACATCGGACTCGTAGCCGACCACGTGGACGCGGCGGGTGCCGTTGCCCTGCTGGCCCATGAGGATGGACTTGCAGCCGACAGCTTCCGCGATGTGGTACATGAGGCGGACGCGGGACATGGACCAGGGGTTTTGGAGGTCGAAGTTCTTGTCCGTGACCCCGTCCCGTGACGGCTGCCCGTCGCTCAGGAGCGCCGAGTCAACGCCGTACTTCGCCATCATCTCCATCGCGCGGGCGCGGTAGAGCTCGGCCTCCGCCTCGGAGGCGGCGGAGTTCTCGGCCTTGGCGAGCAGCGCCTTGATGGTGGCCAGCTTGGGGTTCACGTCCGCCTGGGGGGTCGCCACAGTTCTTCTCCTGGTGAGAGTGGGTGCCGGGGGCCGGTCAGCCCTCCGGAGGCCGGCCGGGGTGTTGCCCTCCCCTTCCGACATCACTAATTAAACCATGTTCTAAGGGTCGGGTCAAGCCAGAGAACCGCCCTGACCTGCCCTTTTCCCACCACACCGACCCGCACCCGCCCGGCCGGGCCCGGCCACAACGGGCCCCGGGCGGGGTTCCCTCCTCGGTCGGACAGCTCCTGCCGTTTCAGGGTTCCGGGTGGGGTGCCCAGGCTCGCGCAGCGACCGCGAAGCGGCTTGGCCTGGGCACCCTGCCCGGGTTCCTGGTACGCCCTCCGGGTGGCCGACCGAGGAGGGAGCCCCGCCCCCACAACCCCAACCACCACCAACCCGCACCCAACCGACCGGCCCCCACCCCCTCCGAGAGAGGACCCGCCGGAGGCACGAGTCCGGCGCAGGAGCTGGTGCTGGCGTCCGTCGTCAGCCGGCGCCGCCGTTGTCCGGGGCGGCTGCATCCTCTGCCCCGGGCGCCGATGCGGGTTCGAAGCCGAAGCCGTTGGGCGTCTCGACCACGTTGTACCGGCCGGGCGCGGGCGGGGGGACGTTGGTGATGCCGCGGGCGAAGTAGTACTCGTCGGGGTTCCCGCCGTAGGAGCCCTGCCGGATCAGCCCGCTGACCGGGTCCGCGGTGGACTGGAAGTAGTGGTCCTTCTTGAAGAAGGGTGCCACCGTGATCGGGTCGCCGTGTCCGTGGAGGGTCGCGAGCTCGTGGTGGGCGCGCTCGACGTCTGTGCGGAACGGCACGGTCGCGTCGGACTGGTTACCTCGGTAGGCCAGGGAGCGCGTGATGAAGAGACGAAGCGCCTCGTGCCCGGTGGGAGTCCGCAGCACCTCGGTACGGGCCTGCTCGACCAGCACGCGCGGGATGAGGTCGCGGTTGTCGAAGATCGGGTGGCAGAACTGACACAGCAGGAGGATGTTGGTCCAGTCGTTGAACACCCGCTCGGCCTCGTCCTTGGTGGCCTGGCCAATCCTCTTCGCCGGCCACGGGCTGATGTGAGCTTGTTCGAGAAGTCCGCTGGCCACGGCCTTCGGCGCCCGACGCAGGACCTGGTGGTGCTCGTGCAGCCAGGCCAGCGTTTCAACGACCTCGGGAGTCGCCAAGTCGCCTAGGTTGGCAATCAGTTCAGCACTCGTCAGATCGAGATGGCTGAGCGCGCATCCCTCGGCCTTGAGAAAGTCCAGGGCCGCTTCGAGAGGCCCCGGGAGGCCAGTCGGCCTCGGCCAGACCCGACCGCCCGAATCCGACGCTTCACGCTCAGTGTCCATCCCTCCATGATGCCCGCCCCCGCTGACACCGCCGCACAAGATCGCCTCGCGCATCCGGGCAGCACCGAAGCCGCCGACTGCGAACGCAGTTGAGGTGTCCGCGGGCTCGTGCTTACGGTGCGCGCGATGAGCACGGATCTGACTGAGATGGGGAACGGGTGAGTACGACTTCGGCGGCAACGGTGAGTGCGGCGGAACTGCGGCGGAGGGTTCGAGCCGTGGAAGAAGTCCAGGCGCGGACACGGGAGTTGGCTGCGTCGAACGTCCTGGCCGCGCGGGAGGCCGCAGTGACGGCGGCGAAGGCGAAGGAGGACGCCGAGATCGCGGCGCGGGAGGCCGCCGCCGCTGTCCTTCGGCTGTTCAACAACGATGCCGAGTTGGTCGCGCAGCTGCTCGGTGTCACGGCGGAGGAGCTGGAACGCGAGGCGAAGCCTGTTACCGCAGCCCGCGCGAAGGAGGTGATCGAGGGGCTGCGCGCCCGTGCCGAGCGCCCGCGCCCCGTCCGCCGCGCCCGGAAGGCCGGCACCGCTGCCACGGCACCTTCTGCCTCCGCTCCGGAGAGCGGCCTGGCCGATGCCGACTGAGAGCGGCGGCCTCGGGCCCGGACTCTTCCCGCGCGCTGCGGTGAAGGGGTCCGGGCCTGCTCGCGTTGACGAGCAGCTCTCCCTCCTCGGTGACCCAACGCCCGTGCGAATAGCGGCCGTTGAGTGGGCCGGCTGGCTGGCCGACGAGTCTGTCCAGGCCCGGTACTGGGCGAAGGTCTACCGGACCCCGTCAACGGGGTGCTGGTTCTTCACCGGTGGGATCTCCAGCACCGGGCACGCCACCTTCCGGGCCACCTCGCGGCCTGGCCGGACTCGGCGCGGCACGGTTCCCGGGCACCTGTACGGGTACCAGCTCGCGCACGGCGTCATCCTGCGGCTGGGATGGGGCACCGACCTGACCGTCTGCCACACCTGCGATAACCACTCCTGCCAGCAGCCGGCGCACCTGCGGCTGGGCACAGCGGCGGAGAACCGGGCGGAGTGGGTGGCCCGGCGGCGTGACCCGGGGAGTCCGCTGGCGGACCTGCGCGGCCCGGCCGGACGCTCCCGTGCGATTGGCGCCGCGATCCGCGCCGGCCTGGCCGGTGGCGAGTCCAAGGTGGAGATCGCTGCCCGGGTCGAAGCGGTGATGGTGGAAGGGCGCCCCCTGAGCCTCTGGTGAACGCCTACCCTCGGGCTCACGGAACCCGAAGTCACCGAGCAGGAGGCGTAAGCAAGTTGGACGGCGTGCGTCGAGATGGCGACCCGCCCACCGATCGCACCCCGGACCGACGCGGCCGACCCTCCGGGGCGGATCTGCCACGACACGCTGACGCTCGCCGAGCAGCTGAGGGCGGTAGCCACCCTCCGGGCCGCCCGCGCTGCTGGCCCGAACCATCAACGCGGCCCTCGAACAGCTCGCCCCGGTAGTGGCGTCTAGATTTGAGAGCGCCCTCGCCAGAAAATAGCATGTTCGCCATGGTCGGCTTCAGCTCGCCCGGCGACATTGCCATGGTCGTCTATTGCGGTCGGAGCGCAGTGATGATGCCGGAGGTATGGGAGGAGAATTGTCTTTCCGTCGGGTCGCCTGACCCACGGTCTCGAAAATCCGGAGTCTCGAAAAGATCCAGCCATCCAACCACCGGGACTGATCGCTCCAGCCACCCACCCCTCGGGGATATGCAATTGATCCCAAGGCTGCCCGGGCCTGCACATAAGTGTCACAGGTTTGCCAGACATATTGGCCGAGGCGAGAACCAGTCCCTCATTGGTGATACCCAAAGGGGATATTCCCTTTTCGGCAGAGCCGCACTCTCGCAGATCTCCCCCTGGAGTGAAGAGAATAGGGCGTTGCAGAAAGGGAACTGCTTCATGGACCCCCAATAGAATGCATCCTTCACTATTGACGCCAATTGCCTCACCCCATTGCGCCGGGAGATCACTAAGGATCACCATGGGGGCATTGGGAGCCCAGACCGCAGGTCGATAGTTCAGCTGACCTCGATTCACCGAATCGATGCAAACCCAGCCGACAATCGAGCCTCGACTGTTGATCGCTCTAACACCACTGTCTCTTCCTCCGGCATCATCCAGCATGGAGATCGTTTGCCCATACAGGCCGAGAGCTCGAAGATATCCAGATGAGTCCGCGACAGTTCCTGCAATGGCTCCTTCGTTATTAATTCCCATACTCAAATCGGTGGTTGAGTAGGGCACCGGCAAAAGCTGGACAGATTCGCCCTCTCGCCATGTCCACAGGCAATAATCGGACGGTTCCGTCGCCCCCGCACCCAGTACGGTTCCGAGCTGGTTCAACGCCCCGGCCCTTGCTGTTTTGAACTGGCCTCCTGCCAACTCTATAAGTTCATAACCAGCCGCTTCTTGAGTATTGACCAGCGATGGAACACATGTAGATGGCTGCCCAAGGGGAGCGGCCGAAGGTCCGACTTGAGCGAAGCTAGCACCTACGAGCTGAGCTCCCTTTGCCCCGAGACCCGCGAGAACCTTCGCCACATCAAGAGACATTCCAAGTGCCAGATTCCTAAACTCAACCTTGCTTCCAGGTGTGAGCTCCTGAAGTCCGCTGCCGTCGCTATTCATGGATACGACAGTACATTCCACACTGATCGTTGAACCTTCTGGGGATCGTGCCGCCGATTCGTTGAGGTCGGCCATGCTATTCCGAATCGCCTGCGGGTTATCCAAGTGGCGTCGAACGAACCGAAGCAGCGCTTTCCTCTCGTAGCGTTGGACTGCCGGTTTCCAGCCAGTCACTACGACCCTCACTTGACCATCAAAATCACGCTTCGATATCGAAAATGTCTGGCCGGGATTGAGACTTTGCAGACCTACCGCGTTCTCAAAATTTGAAACTACCGTCACACTGGCCCGGCCCCTCCTGAATGCAGCAAGGACAAATGTGTGCGGATAAATACGCCCAGTCTTTGTCCCTATTTGACGAATCCAGTCAGATGCCCTTCTTGCCAATTCCTCTGCAATATTCTCAAGCGATGCATCGCCAAGCGGCGATAGCCATTCAATAACCCACTGCGACGTATCCTTATGCCATTCCCCGACGCCGGTATAGGTTAGCATTCCAAAGAAATCGCTATATTGAAGGGTGACGACTTTCATTGAGTGGCTACGCTTACCCCCTGGATAGCTCAGGCAAAAATCGGCAGATTGATAGATCCGATCAGCGGTGAGTACCGTGATGTTGAGAGTCATTGGTCCTCCCGGCAAATGATGATCGGGTATCTGGCGGACACTGAGAGGTAGGAGCCGTTGTGCGATGCTCCCTACACTCCACAGTGACCTACACCGGAGCAGGGCGCGATCACCCGGCATGCCGACTACGGGCGGCCGGCTACTAGGAAGAGGCTGGCTCCCTCCTCTTTCGAGGCCGCTGAGCTGTGTCACACCGTTGCGTTACGGTCGGCAGAGCGATGCTGAGCGTTCCAGAGGAGTCCCCCGTGTCCGAGGCCCACCCCGACCACATCGACCTGCCAGCGCTGTACAACGCCGAGGTCACAGGCTTCCGCGGGCGGTGGGTGCTGAACGTCATCGGTCCGGGCCCCGAAGTCGTGGCCGGACCGGACGACCTCGGCCTGGTGGACACCTTCGTTGAGGCCCACCCGGATGACCCCGGCCGCTACCTGATCGCCCTCGACGGCGAGGTGCCGGTACTCCCCCGGGAGGGCGCGGTGCAGCAGTTGGAGAAGCACGGCTTCCTGGTCGCGGAGGAGGCGCGTGGCGACACCAAGACCGATCACGGCTGGACTCAGGTTGCCACCGCCCTGTGGACCGCTCCGTGCCGCCCCGCCGCTTGAGCGTGACGGACACCCTGCGGGCCGGCTGAGCCGAGCTCGCCTACCCCGTCACCGGTTACGGACAGTGCCGTGGGCGAGGACCGATCGGTCCTCGCCCACGGCACTGTCGTGTGAGCCGCTATCCGCAGCTTCGCGCCTCCCGCCCCTCAGCGGGGCCAGCGGGTGCGCTGTCCTCCAAGCGCTGGCGGATGATGTCGTACTTCTCGGGCCCCCACTCGGGTGAGGCGGCCAGTTCGGCCTCCACCCAAGCCTCTATGTTCTTGTCCAGTTCCTCATCGTACGTGTCCACGCGACTACCCCCTGACAACACCCCAGGTCAGGACTACCTGGTTGTGTTAAGTCATTGGCACCAGTGACAGGCCGCGTACCCCACGGACAGCAGCACCGGCACCCCGCGCCGCTCCGCCTCCGCGAAGGCCTCGGGGCCCCAGGGCCACCAGTCGACCGGGTTCTCGGCATGCTGCTGCAGATACGGCGAGGTCGCGTCCGCGAGACGGTTCGGCATGCCCCCATCCTTGCGCATGAGCGCGCCGACGGGGGCGGAGCCTCACTCCTTCGGAGCCTCCGGCTCCTCGACGAAGTCGACGCGCTTGAACTGCTTGTTCATCGACTTGACCAGGAACCAGGTGGCCACGCCGAGGGCGGCGAAGACGACGAAGCCCAGCAGTCCGGGGGTCACCTTGGTCTCGTCGAGGGCGAGCTCGGCGGCGAGGTGGGTGAGGTTCACGGGGGCACTCATATCTCTATGGTGGCCCGGCTCACGGGGAGCCGGGCCATCGGGGGGTGGTTCAGTCGCGCGTGTCGGCGGCTTCCGCCGCCAGCGTGGGGGTGCGCAGACCGGCGAACAGGTCGTCCTCCGGCAGGTCGACGTCGATCAGGGTCCGGGCCAGCTCGTAGTCCTCGGTCGGCCAGACCTCGCGCTGGACCTCCAGCGGGACGCGGAACCACGGCCCGTCCGGGTCGATCTGGGTGGCGTGCGCGATCAGCGCGCGATCCCGGGTCTCGAACCAGTCCTCGCAGCGGACCCGGGTGGTGATCTCGCGCTCCTTGCGGCCGCTCTTCTCCCAGCCCTCGATCCACTCGCCGTACGGCGACTCGTGGCCGTGTTCGGTGAGGTACGCGTGCAGCTCGCGGATCCGGCCCATCGGGAAGCCGTGGTTGTAGTAGAGCTTCAGCGGCTGCCAGGGCTCGCCGGCGTCCGGGTAGGCGTCCGGGTCACCGGCGGCGTCGAAGGCCAGCATGGTGATCTTGTGGGTCATGATGTGGTCCGGGTGCGGGTACCCGCCGTTCTCATCGTAGGTCGTGATGACCTGCGGCTTGAACTCGCGGATCAGTCGGACCAGCGGCTCCGCCGCCGCCTCGACCTCCTGCAGGCCGAAGCAGCCCTCGGGCAGCGGGGGCAGCGGGTCGCCCTCCGGCAGGCCCGAGTCGACGAAGCCCAGCCAGGCCTGCTTGACCCCGAGGATCCGGCGCGCCTCGTCCATCTCCTTGCGCCGGACCTCGTGGATGTTCTCCTCGATCTCCGGCTTGCCCTGCAGCTTCGGATTGAGGACCGACCCGCGTTCCCCCCCGGTGCAGGTGGCCACCAGCACGTCCACCCCCTGATCGACGTACATGGCCATGGTGGCAGCGCCCTTGCTGGACTCGTCGTCCGGGTGGGCGTGCACCGCCATCAGTCGCAACTGCTCAGTCAACGCGTGCGTTCCTTCCACAATGTCTGGGCCTTCCGCGAAGTCCGGTCTGCCCACCGTCCGAGCCGCTCGGTTCGGGCCGCGTCACCGCGGGCCTGCCGCCGAGAGCGCCGCGGCACGACCTCGCCACGCCGCCGGCACGGCGCCGACACGGCCGAGCAGCGCCCCCGCCGGACCGGCCGCGGGCGTGCCCCTCCTATAGTGACGGACTGGAGGAGCGTCGCATTCCCCCGGCACCACCGCGGGGGGTACCTCCCGGAGAGGACTGAGCCCGATGAGCGCAGGCACGACCACCCCGCAGCTGCCCGAGGGGCGCTACGGACGCCGCGGCGACCGCGAGTCCGACCGCCGCCTCAAGGCGGCGGGCGCGGTCTGCGGCGTGCTGGGGCTGGGTCTGGTGGCCTGGCTGGGTGGCTCGTACCTGATCCGCGAGACCACCATCAACGGCAGCGTCCCCTCCTTCCAGGCCGTCTCGGACACCGAGATGCAGCTGCACCTGGCGGTGCGCAAGAGCGACGGCACGGCGGGCAGCTGTACCGTCCGCTCGCAGGGCGAGGACGGCGCGGTGGTCGGGGTGGCCGACTTCCCCGTCCCGGCCTCCGGCGCCGACTACGACGCCGTGGTCAGCCTGCGCACCACCGCCCGCGGCACCACCGCCCAGCTGCTGGGATGCACGCCGGCCGAGTAGGCGCCGGCGATCGCGACCCGCCCGGGCGCATATTCGATCAGAAGAGCGGGAATCCGTCAGGATGTCCCGCACACCGGTCCTGTACACCTCGGCGCAATGCTGCCGTCAATGACGCGCCAACGACCCTCCCGCTTGTCGGCGGGAGTTGTTAGGCTCGTGGTTTCGCCCCTTCCGCACCGAGAGGTACGGGAGCGGGCGTTGCTTTGTAGTTACGACCGATATCTCCACCGCCACCCTGCTGACGACTCACACCCTCAGCACAGCCCCAGCACCTACGAGGAGCACCCGTGACCCAGACCAGCGAGAACGTGACCTGGCTCACTCAGTCCGGCTACGACCAGCTCAAGGCCGAGCTGGAGCATCTGAGCGGCCCCTGGCGCATCGAGATCGCCCAGAAGATCGAGGCGGCGCGCGAGGAGGGTGACCTCAAGGAGAACGCCGGCTACCACGCGGCCAAGGAGGAGCAGGGCAAGTACGAGCTGCGGATCCGCCAGCTCACCCAGCTCCTGGAGCGTGCCAAGGTCGGCGAGGCCCCCGCGGACTCCGGTGTGGTGGCCCCCGGCATGGTCGTCACGGTCGCCTTCGACGGCGACGCGGACGACACCATGACCTTCCTCCTGGGCTCGCGCGAGATGGCCGGCAGCGACGAGCTGGACGTGTACTCCCCGCAGTCGCCGCTGGGCCGCGCCATCGACGGCAAGAAGGTCGGCGACGAGGCGACGTACGAGCTGCCGAACGGCAAGGCCGCCTCGGTCACCGTCACCGAGGTCAAGCCGCACAACGGCTGATCCCCCGCACCTGACGCCGAGGGCGGCCGTGGACTCCTCCACGGCCGCCCTCGCCGCGTCCCGCGACCGGTCTCCGGCCGGGCTCAGCCCGCGGCCGAGCGGTACTTGCGCACCGACAGCCAGGAGAAGACCGCGGTGATCAGCAGCGACCAGAGCACCGACACCAGCTCCGCGTGCTGCATCGGCCAGGCGCTGTCCACCGGCCCGACCTGGTTGCCGAACAGGTTGCGGCAGGCCTGCACGGTGGCGCTGAAGGGGTTCCAGTAGGCGATCCCCTGCAGCCAGCCCGGCATCGAGCTGATCGGCACGAACGCGTTGGAGATGAAGGTCAGCGGGAAGAGCCAGATCAGCCCGGCCGAGGTGGCCGCCTCGGGACTGCGGACCGAGAGGCCGATCAGCGCGCCGATCCAGGAGAACGCGTAGCCGAGCAGAAGCAGCAGCCCGAACGCGGCGAGCGCCTTCGGCACGCCCTCGTGGATCCGCCAGCCGACCAGCAGCGCCACCACCGCCAGCACGACCAGGGTGAAGGCGGTCTGGCAGAGGTCGGCCAGGGTGCGGCCGACCAGCACCGCCGAGCGGGCCATCGGCAGCGAGCGGAAGCGGTCCACCAGCCCCTTGGTCATGTCCTCCGCGATACCGGCGGAGGCGCCGGCCGTCGCGAAGGTGACGGTCTGGGCGAAGATGCCGGCCATCAGGAACTGGATGTACGAGTCGGAGCTGGCCTGCGTCCCGGGGATCTGGATGGCCCCGCCCATGACGTAGGAGAACAGCAGCACGAACATCACCGGCTGCATCAGCCCGAAGACCACGATCTCGGGGATCCGGGTCATCCGGCGCAGGTTGCGCCTGGCGACCACCCAGGAGTCGTGCAGGGTGGCGGCCGCACCCCGGCGCTGTTTGGGTACCGCCCCGCCGATGGCGTGCTCGGTGGCAGTCGTCATCACCGCTCCTTCCCGGCCGGGACGGCCTGCTGGTCGGGATCCTGGCCGTCCTCGCCGGACCGGTCCCTGCCGTGACCGCCGTGCCCCTTGCCCCGGCCCTTGGCGGCGGCGCGGTTCTCCTCGTCCTCCGCCGCGGTGACGTGGCCGGTGAGCGAGAGGAAGACGTCGTCCAGGGTCGGGCGGCGCAGGCCGATGTCGTCGATCTCGATGGAGCGGGCGTCCAGCTCGCGGATGGCGTCCGCCAGCACCCGGGCACCGCCGCTGACCGGCACGGTGATCCGGCGGGTGTTCTTCTCCACCGCCGGGTCGCCCTTGGCGTACGCGGACAGTGCCTCGACGGCCTCGGCGACGAGGTCGGCGCGGTGCACCACGACCTCGATCCGCTCGCCGCCGATCTGTGCCTTGAGCTCGTCGGCGGAGCCCCGGGCGATCACCCGGCCGTGGTCGACCACGGCGATGTCGTGGGCGAGGCGGTCCGCCTCCTCCAGGTACTGGGTGGTGAGCAGCAGTGTGGTGCCCTGCTCGACGAGGGTCTCGATGACCTCCCAGAGGGCGAGCCGGTTGCGCGGGTCGAGGCCGGTGGTCGGCTCGTCCAGGAACATCACCGGCGGCCGGACGACCAGCGCGGCCGCAAGGTCGAGCCGGCGCCGCATGCCGCCGGAGTAGGTCTTGGCGGTGCGGTCCTTGGCCTCGGAGAGGCTGAACCACTCCAGCAGCTCCAGCGCCCGGGCCTTCGCCTCCCGGCCGGTCATCTGGTACAGCTCGCCGACCATCTGCAGGTTCTCGAACCCGGTGAGGTACTCGTCGACCGCGGCGTACTGACCGGAGAGGCCGATCAGGCTGCGGACCTTGTTGGGGTGCCTGAGGACGTCGACCCCGGCGACCACCGCACGGCCGGAATCGGGGCGGAGCAGGGTGGTGAGGACGCGCACGGTGGTGGTCTTGCCGGCTCCGTTCGGGCCGAGCAGCCCCAGCACCGTGCCCTCGGGGACGTCGAGGCTGACGCCGTCCAGGGCTCGTACGTCACCGAAGGTCTTCACCAGGTTCTCGGCTTGGATGGCTGGCGCCATGGCCTGCCTCATCTCCTCGGACGATAGGGGCGCTATCGATTGAGCGAATTCCAGTGGTCTGTCCCACTTTGCCCCGAATGCGGGCAGGCGGGCGACTCGGTTTTCGCTCCGAGGGGGCCGAAGGTGCCGGAAGTGCGCCGGCGCCGAATGCTCGGCCCTCAGCGCTCAGCACTCAGCACTCAGTGCGAGACGACGTACCCGGCCTCCCGCAGCTCGCCGAGCACCGCCGCGCAGTGCTCCGGCCCCTTGGTCTCCAGATGGAGGTCCACCTCGACCTCGGTCAGCCCCAGCTGCGGGTCGATCCGCACGTGCGCCACGTCCAGCACGTTCGCGTCCACCCGCGTGAGCACCCCGAGCAGGTCCGCCAGCGCGCCCGGCCGGTCCGCCAGCCGCACCCGCAGCGACAGGTAGCGGCCAGCCGCCGCCAGGCCGTGCCGGAGCACCCGCTGCATCAGCTGCGGGTCGATGTTGCCGCCCGAGAGCACCGCGACCACCGGGCCCTCGAAGGAGCCCGGCTGCTCCAGCAGGGCCGCCACCGGGCTGGCCCCGGCCGGCTCCACCACCAGCTTCAGCCGCTCCAGACCCAGCAGCAGGGCCCGCGAGAGCGAGTCCTCGGAGACCGTCCGCACACCGTCCGCCAGGGCGTTGATCACCTCGAACGGGATGTCCCCGGGCCGGCCGACCATGATCCCGTCCGCCATGGTGGCGTACCGCTCCAGCGTCACCGGCCGCCCGGCCGCCAGCGAGGGCGGGTACGCGGCCGCACCGGCCGCCTGCACCCCGATCACCCGCACGTCCGGGCGGATCGGCTTCACCGCCGCCGCGATCCCGGCCAGCAGCCCGCCGCCGCCCACCCCGACCAGGATGGTCCGCACCTCCGGGCACTGCTCCAGGATCTCCAGGCCGACGGTGGCCTGGCCGGTCACCACGTCCCAGTGGTCGAAGGGGTGGATGAACACCGCGCCGGTCGCCTCCGAGTACCGCTGCGCGGCCCGCAGCGCCTCGTCCACCGTGGCACCGGACAGCCGGACCTCGGCGCCGTACTCGCGGGTCGCCGCGACCTTGGGCAGCGGCGCGGCCACCGGCATGAAGACCGTCGAACGGACCCCGAGCAGCGCGGCCGCCAGCGCCACGCCCTGGGCGTGGTTCCCGGCGCTCGCCGCGACCACCCCGCCGGCCCGCTGCACCGGCGAGAGTCCCGCGATCCGCACGTACGCCCCGCGCACCTTGAACGAGCCGGTGCGCTGGAGGTTCTCGCACTTCAGGTGGACCGGCGCGCCGATCAGCGCGGACAGGTGCCGGCTGCCCTCCATCGGTGTCACCCGGGCGACCCCGGCGAGCATCTTCTGGGCTCCGCGGACATCGTCGATGGTGATCGGCCAGTTGTGCATACCGCCAGCCTAGGCCGTGCGGCACCGCCAACCGGGGACGTCGGTACTGTTCCCGGGCCCGCCCGGCCCGCGTACGCTGCTGGTTCTGAGCCTCCCTCACCGCACGACGATCGTGAGCCGCGATGACGACGACCTCGCCCCAGGCCACCGACCGCACCGACCCCCTGCACGCCCAACTCCAGTACCAGCTTGCGGTGTTCGCCCGGCGCATGGAGCAGGTCCGCAGCTCCGACGGCGTGGGCGCGCTGGACCGGGCCGCTTACCTGCTGCTCGACCGGCTGGAGCGGCACGGGCCCGCCAACGTCAAGGCCCTGGCCGACGCGCTGGGCGTCGACTCCTCCACCGTCACCCGGCAGGTCGCCCCGCTGGTCGCGGCCGGGCTGGTCGGCCGGGTCCAGGACCCGGCCGACCGCCGTGCGGTACGGCTCGCACTGTCCCCGATCGGCGCCCACCGGCTGGCCGAAGTCCGCGCCGGCCGGGCCGAGTTGGCCCGCCGCCTGGTGGCCGACTGGCCACCCGAGGAACAGCACGTGTTCTGCGCCCTGCTGGCCCGCTTCAACCACTCCATGGAGTCGTACACGGCGGGCCGGCAGGGCGCGTAGGGCCTCGCGGGGAGACCTACTGGCCGAGCGCCTGCTGGAGGTCGGCCAGCAGGTCGTCGATCGACTCGATGCCGACCGAGACGCGCACCAGGTCGGCGGGCACCTCCAGGGCCGAACCGGCCACCGAGGCGTGGGTCATCCGGCCCGGGTGCTCGATGAGCGACTCGACGCCGCCCAGCGACTCGCCGAGGGTGAAGAGCTGCGCGCGGTTGCAGACCTCGACCGCCGCCTCCTCCCCGCCGTTGACGCGGAAGGAGACCATGCCGCCGAACGCCTTCATCTGCTTGGCGGCGATGTCGTGGCCGGGGTGCTCGGGCAGGCCCGGGTAGAGCACCTGGCTGACCCTGGGGTGACCCGCGAGCAGCTCGGCGACCTTCTCGGCGTTGGAGCTGTGCCGGTCCATCCGGACACCGAGGGTCTTGATGCCGCGCAGCACCAGCCAGGCGTCGAACGGGCCGGAGACGGCGCCCATCGCGTTCTGGTGGTAGGCGACCTCCTCGCCGAGGCCCGCCTCGGCCAGCACCAGCGCACCGCCGACGACGTCCGAGTGGCCGCCCATGTACTTGGTGGTGGAGTGCACGACCGCGTCCGCGCCGAGCGCGATCGGCTGCTGCAGGTAGGGGCTGGCGAAGGTGTTGTCGACCACCAGCAGCGCGCCGGCGCCGTGCGCGATCTCGGCGAGCGCGGTCAGGTCGGTGATGCCCAGCAGCGGGTTGGACGGGGTCTCCACCCAGACCGCGCGGGTGTTGGGGCGCAGGGCCTCGCGGACGGTCGACAGGTCCTGGGTGTTGGCGACGGAGAACTCGACGCCCCAGCGGGTCAGGACCTTGGCGAAGAGCCGGAAGGTACCGCCGTAGGCGTCGTTGGGGATCACGATGTGGTCGCCCGGCTTGAGGATGGTGCGCAGCAGGGTGTCCTCGGCGGCCAGGCCGGAGGCGAAGGCCAGGCCGCGGGCACCGCCCTCCAGTGCCGCGAGGCACTCCTCCAGCGCGGTGCGGGTCGGGTTGGCGCTACGGCTGTACTCGTAGCCGCCCCGGAGGCCGCCCACCCCGTCCTGCTTGTAGGTGGACACCTGGTAGATCGGCGTGACGACGGCCCCGGTCTGGGGGTCTGCTTCCTGACCCGCGTGGATGGCGAGGGTCTCGAAGCCCTGGGGAAGCTGGTGCTCGGTCATGACAACGAGCGTAGTGGGCGAACGCCGGGCCGCCTCCCGAAGGGGTTGCGCCGTCCGGAAAGTGCCGACGCTGCCCGGAATCCGGCGGGGGCCGTGAGCGTTGAAACCTGCACAACGCTTCCCGACCAGCTGGAGCAGGCCGTGCTGTTCAACCGCCACAAGACCTCGCTCGTCCCCGCCGACCAGGCGCTGCCCGGCCGGGAGACGCCGGGATTCACCCTCCGCGAGCCGCACACCGTGCTCGGCCACCCGCTCACCGGTCCGTACCCGGCGGGGCTGGAGGTCGCCGACTTCGGGCTGGGCTGCTTCTGGGGCGCCGAGCGCACGTTCTGGCGGCTGCCCGGCGTCTGGACGACGCTGGTCGGCTACCAGGGCGGGCACACCCCGCATCCCACGTACGAGGAGGTGTGCAGCGGGCTGACCGGCCACACCGAGGCGGTCCGGGTGGTCTACGACCCGGCGGTGATCTCGTACGAGCGGCTGCTGAAGACCTTCTGGGAGGCGCACGACCCGACGCAGGGCAACCGGCAGGGCAATGACGTCGGCACCCAGTACCGGTCCGCCGTCTACACCCACACCCCGGCCCAGGCCGCGGCCGTGGCCGCGAGCCGGGAGGCCTTCCAGCCCGCGCTGACCGCGATCGGCCTGGGGTCGATCACCACCGAGATCGGCCCGGCGGGCCCGTTCTACCCGGCGGAGCCGTACCACCAGCAGTACCTGTCCGACGCCAAGAACCCGAACGGCTACTGCGGCCTCGGCGGCACCGGCGCCAGCTGCCCGATCGGCGTGGCCCGCACCGGGGACTGACGGGCCCGGGCCGCCGTCAGGCGCGCCGGACTTCGTGCTGGAAGCAGCCGAACTCCAGCGCGCGGACGTGCACCACGGCCACCTCCGGGTCGGCGAGCAGCTCGACGGCGGCCGCCTCGGCGGTGTCCGGGGTGACGGGCACTCCGCCCAGGATGTGGCCGCGCCGGTCGTAGGCGCGCAACACCCGCGGGCCGCCGTGGAACCCGGCCGGCCAGGACTCGCCCGCGCCCGGGCACGGGTGGGCGTGCACGAAGACCGGGCCGACCTCGTCGTACGGGCCCGGGTCGGCGCCCGTCGCGGCGGCCCAGCGGCGCAGCGGCGCGTAGCCGACCAGGGCGATCCGGTCGCCGGGCAGGGCCCGGGTGAGGCAGCAGCGCAGCGGGGCGCCACCGGTCTCGTCGATCGACCGGACGGGCGGGTGCCCCGCGTCGTCGCGTTCCAGCAGGGCGAGGTGGACGTCGGGGTCGATCGGCCGGACGGCCAGGGCGGGTGCGGTGGTGGTGGTCATGCCCCCAGCCTGCCGCCGGGGCCGGCCGGCGTCCGGCGGATTTCGGTCGTCGCGTTCCACGGCCCGCACCGCGCCGCTCGCCGGACCGGGCGGCCCGGCCCCGCTCAGACCGCGCTGCCGGCCTTCCAGGCGGCCCAGCCCATGTTCCAGCCGTTCAGACCGTTGGAGGGCTCGACGGTCTTGTCGCCGGAGTTCACGACCTCGACGACGTCGCCGATCATCGAGCTCTTGTAGAACTTGTAGCCGTCCGCGCTCTGGTCCTGCCCGCCCTTGACGTCCTTCAGGCCGACGCAGCCGTGGCTGGTGTTCTGGCCGCCGAAGATCGACGACGGGGACCAGTAGTTGCCGTGGATGAAGGTGCCGGAGGTGGTCAGGCGCTGGGCGTGCGGCACGTCGGCGATGTCGTACTCGCTGCCGAGGCCGACGGTCTGCGAGTTCATCCGGGTCTGCTGGTACTGCTCCGAGATGACCATCTTGCCGCCCCAGGTGCGGTACTCGGGCGAACCGCCGGAGATCGGGTAGACGGCGCTGACCTGGCCGTCGGTGGTGACGGTGAGCTTCTTGGCGGCGAGGTCGGCGACGCTGGTCTGCGCGCGGCCGACGGTGAAGCGGACGTCCTTGGACTGGGTGCCGTAGACGCCCTTGGCGGCCTGCACGTCCTTGAGCCGGAGCTTCACGGTGACCTTGGTGCCCTTGGCCCAGTACTCCTGCGGCCGGAAGTCCAGGCGGGTGCTGGAGAACCAGTGCCCGACGATCTCGACGCCGGGCTCGGCTATGACGGTGATCGCCTCCTGGACGGTCTTGCGGTCGGTCACCGGCTTGCTGAAGTTGATCGAGACCGGCATGCCGACGCCGACGACCGAACCGTCCTCGGGGGTGAAGTAGCCGACGAAGGTGTTGGCCGGGGTCGCCGTGGTGAAGACGGCGTTGGCGTCCGCCTCCAGCTTGTCCTTGTCGGTGGCCGAGGCGGTGACGGTGTACTTGGTGCCGCTGGCCGGCGCGGCCGCGGACGTCCAGCCGGTGCCGTCCGAGGAGAGCTCCCCGGCCAGCGCCTTGCCGGTCGAGTCGGCGACCTTGACCGAACCGAGGGTGCCGCCCCTGACGGTGACCCTGACCGGCTCGCTGAAGCTGGCGGCGGTGGAGCCGTCGGCGGGGGTGACGGTGATGACGGCCACCGAGGTCTTCGGCGAGCTGCTCGCGCTCGCGGTGCCGCCCGTGGTGGCGCCGCCGCCCGCGGACCCGCTGCTGCCCGTGCCGGTGCCACTGCCCGCGCCCGTCCCGCCGTCGCCGCTCTTGGTGTCGTTGCAGGCCGCCAGCAGCAGGACCGGCGCACCGATCAGACCGGCCAGCACACCGCGCCGGCTCCAGTTTCCGCCGGCCGCCCGGCCCTGACCGTCCCGTGCCGTCACGTCGCGTTCTCCCTGCTGATCATCCCGGGCATTACGGATACAGAAACGCAATCTGCCCTTTCACGGTTCCATCACCAACGGGAAGAGATCGTATGAGACTACTCAACTTCCCGCCAAATATGGACAAAATGCCCGGTCTGCAGGCAGCAGACCGGGCAGTCACAAGCCGTGACGAAAGCGGGCGACGACTACTCGGCGGACTCGTCCACCGTGTACTCGTCCCAGCCCTCCCCCTCGGCGTCGAACTCGGTCTGCGCGGACTCCCAGGTCGCCGAGGCGAGCTCGACGCCCGGGACGTCGCCGAGCAGGGCGACCGGATCGATGAAGTGCGCGAGCGAACCCGACGGGTCCACCTCGATGGCCTCGACGGACTGGGCGCGCTCCTCGTCGTCGAGGTACTCGTCCTCCGTCACCTGCTGCAGGGCCGCCGCCTTGAGCGCCCCCTCGTCGGTGATCTCGGCGATGAGCTCGATGCTGAGCCGGACGTAGCGCGGTTCGTCCTGGCCGGTCGTGTCAGTGCTGGTCATGCGTGCGAGCGTACGGGAAACCGCCCCGAGCCGAAGGGCCACCCGCCTTGACCCCCACCCCGCCCGTCTTGAGCCCCACCCCGCGCCAAACCCGCCCCGAGCCGAAGCCCCGCCCGTCTTGAGCCCCACCCCGCCCGTCTTGAGCTCCACCCACGCCGAATCCGCCCCGAGCCGAAGGGCCGCGCCGGTGCCGAAAGGGAGAAGGGACGGAGCGACAAAGGAGCGAGGGAGCGCCGACCGTCGGCACCGGGTCAAGCGGCCCGGAGGCGAGCGGGCGAAAACACAGCAGGGCCGGCCCCTCCGAGGAGGGACCGGCCCTGCCGTCTCCGCCGGGGCTCCCCCACCCGGGAGCCGCGGAGACGCGCCAAGCGGCGCGTTGGTGACCGCGGGAGCCGCCGCACCCTGTTGGCCGGCCGAAGCCGGACAGGGGCGGGACGACGACGCCCCCCGCGGTGGGCCCCTCCTGCCCGCAACCGGGCATGGAGGGCAGGACACGGCCGGCCGGGTCAGGGCCGTCCGACGTGTCCGGAGGCGACCGCCACCACCGGGGAGCCGCTCCCGGTCGGTTGCCGTCGTCTCGCTCGGCGTCTTGCCGTTGACCCCAACGATGCCCTGCTCTTGTTAAGCGCGTGCTGCGCGCAGGTGACGCCGGTGTACCACTTCGCCCCCGGACGAACCCTCACCCGAACGGGCGGGTGCCCGTGGTGAGCGGGCGTCAGTGCGAGGCGCGGCCGGCGAGGAATCCCAGCAGGTCCTGGCGGGTGACGATGCCCTGCGGCTTGCCCTCCACCAGCACCACGGCCGCGTCGGCCTTCTCCAGCACCGTCATCAGGTTGGTGACGGTCTCGCCCGAGCCGACCACCGGCAGCGGCTTGGACATCACCTTGTCCAGCGTGTCGCTCAGCTGGATCTCGTTCGCGAAGACACCCTCCAGCAGCAGCTTCTCGGCGACCGAGCCGATGACCTCGCCGGCCATGATGTCGGGGTGGCCGGCCCCCGGGGAGACCACCGGCATCTGCGAGACGCCGTACTCACGCAGCACCCGGACCGCCTCGGCGACGGTCTCGTTGGGGTGCATGTGGACGAACTGCGGGATGCCCTCGTGCTCGATCGCGTCCTTGCGGGCCAGCACCTCGGCGATGTGCGCCTCGTCGGTGGCCGAGGGCAGGAAGCCGTAGTCGGCCATCCAGTCGTCGTTGAAGATCTTCGACAGGTAGCCGCGGCCGCCGTCCGGCAGCAGGACCACCACGACGTCGTCCGGGCCCAGTCGCTTGGCGACCTCCAGCGCGGCGACCACGGCCATTCCGCAGGAGCCGCCGACCAGCAGGCCCTCCTCCTTCGCCAGGCGCCGGGTCATCTGGAACGAGTCCTTGTCGGACACGGCGACGATCTCGTCCGCGACGCCGCGGTCGTAGGCGGTCGGCCAGAAGTCCTCGCCGACGCCCTCGACCAGGTACGGCCGGCCGGTGCCGCCCGAGTAGACCGAGCCCTCCGGGTCGGCGCCGACGACCTTGACCTTGCCGCCGGAGACCTCCTTCAGGTAGTTGCCGGTGCCGGAGATGGTGCCGCCGGTGCCGACGCCGGCCACGAAGTGGGTGATCCGCCCCTCGGTCTGCTCCCACAGCTCCGGACCGGTGGAGTGGTAGTGGGAGGCGGGGTTGTCCGGGTTGGAGTACTGGTCCGGCTTCCAGGCGTTCGGCGTCTCACGGACCAGGCGGTCCGAAACGTTGTAGTAGGAGTCCGGATGCTCCGGGGCGACGGCGGTCGGACAGACGACCACTTCGGCGCCGTACGCGCGCAGGGTGTTGATCTTGTCGGTGGACACCTTGTCCGGACAGACGAAGATGCACTTGTAGCCCTTCTGCTGGGCCACGATCGCCAGGCCGACACCGGTGTTGCCGGAGGTCGGCTCCACGATCGTGCCACCGGGCTTCAGCGCGCCCGAGGCCTCGGCGGCCTCGATCATGCGCATCGCGATCCGGTCCTTCACCGAGCCGCCGGGGTTGAAGTACTCGACCTTCGCCAGCACTGTCGCGCTGATGCCGTCGGTGACCTTGTTGAGCTTGACCAAGGGTGTGTTGCCGACCAGGTCGATGATCGAGTTGTGGTACCGCACGGGGGTCCTCCCGGTCTGTGGGCATGCGAGTGCTTTCGGTACTGCAAAGCCTAGGCTGTGCCATCGACCCCAGCCCTCCCTTGCGCCACACTCCTCCCCGCACCCCGTGCGACCCGCCCGCCGGACCCGCCCGCAGGCCCCGCCCCCGACCGGGTCCCCGCCACACGCCCACGGATGGCCCAGTCCCGTCGATAGTGCGCGGTCGCGGACGGGTAGGAGGTGTACAGGCAACGCGAGTGGCGGCCCCGCCGGGGGGCGGCACGAGGACGCGAAGGGGGCACCGGATGCCAGGGGCACAGGAGTCGCGGGCCCGGGTGGCCCGGCGGATCGCCACCGCTGCGGCGTACGGCGGCGGCGGGCTCGGCCTGCTGGGCGTGGGGCTGGTCGGCGTGCTGCTGACCGAGAGCAAGCTGGCCGTACAGGCCATCGGCGTCCTGCAGGGCGACCCGCCCAAGGCCGACGGCGTCTACGGCGAGGCCTTCGCCGACGCCGGCGCCGACGGGCAGCCGCCCCTGGTGCTCGCCTTCCTCGGCGACTCCACCGCCGCCGGTCTCGGTGTGCTGCGCGCCCGCGAGACGCCGGGTGCGCTGCTCGCCGCGGGCCTGGCGTCGGTGGCCGAGCGGCCGGTCCGGCTGGTCAACGTGGCCCGCTCCGGCGGGCGCTCCGCCGACCTCTCCGGCCAGCTGGAGCTGGCCCTGCCGCACCGCCCCGACATCGCCGTGATCATGGTGGGCGCCAACGACGTCACCCGGCACAGCCCGGCCCAGCTCGCGGTGCGCCACCTCGGCGAGGCGGTCGCCGCGTTGCGCGCCAACGGCTGCGAGGTGGTGGTCGGCACCTGTCCGGACCTCGGCACGATCAAGCCGGTGCGTCCGCCGCTGCGCTGGGTGGCCCGGCGGGTCAGCCGCCAGCTGGCGGCCGCGCAGACGATCGCCGTGGTGGAGGCCGGCGGCCGGACGGTCTCGCTGGGCTCACTGCTCGGGCCGGAGTTCGCGGCCCGGCCCGAGATGTTCGCCGCCGATCGCTACCACCCCTCCGCGCAGGGCTACGCGACGGCGGCGATGGCCGTCCTGCCCTCGCTCTGCGCGGTGCTCGGCCTCTGGCCCGAGGAGGAGCGGCCGACCGGCCCCGTCCTGGGCGAGACGGTGCTCCCGGTGGCGGTGGCCGCGGCCGCCGCGGCGGGCCGCTCCGGCACCGAGGTCGCGGCCGTCGGGGCCGAGGGCGCGACCCGGCGCTGGGCGCTGCTGCGCCACCGGCTGCGGGTCGGCCTGCCGGGCACCTGGGCCGCCGAGGCGGCCCAGGGCGGGCCGGACGCGGGCACCGGGGCCGACCGCGGGAACACGTCGGCCAGCTCACACGCCGGGGCGGGTGACGCCTGAGCTACCAGACGGTAACTTTCCTCCCGGGCGTCCGTGCACCCGGTCGTTCCCGCCGGGCCGCCGCCCGGACACCCCACAGCCCGAAGGTCACTCAGCGAGGAGCCCGCCATGCCCGAAGCCGTCATCGTCAGCGCTGCCCGTTCGCCGATCGGCCGGGCCTTCAAGGGCTCCCTCAAGGACGTCCGCCCCGACGACCTGACCGCCCACATCATCGCCACCGCCCTCGCCAAGGTCCCCCAGCTCGACCCCCGCGACATCGACGACCTGATGCTCGGCTGCGGCCTGCCCGGCGGCGAGCAGGGCCACAACCTCGCCCGGATCGTCGCCGTCCAGATGGGCATGGACTACCTGCCCGGCGCCACCATCACCCGCTACTGCTCCTCCTCGCTCCAGACCACCCGGATGGCACTGCACGCCATCAAGGCCGGCGAGGGCGACGTCTTCATCTCCGCCGGCGTCGAGACCGTCTCCCGCAGCGTCAACGGCACCTCCGACGGCATGCCGGGCACCATGAACCCGCTCTTCGACGACGCCCAGGCCCGCACCGCCCACCGCGCCGAGCAGGGTGGCGGCCAGTGGCACGACCCGCGCGAGGACGGCCTGGTGCCCGACGCCTACATCGCGATGGGCCAGACCGCCGAGAACCTCGCCGCCCTCAAGGGCATCACCCGCGCCGAGCAGGACGAGTTCGGCGTCCGCTCGCAGAACCTCGCCGAAGCCGCCCTCAAGTCCGGCTTCTGGGAGCGCGAGATCACTCCCGTCACCCTCCCCGACGGCACCGTCGTCAGCACCGACGACGGCCCCCGCGCCGGCGTCACCCTCGAAGGCGTCTCCGGCCTCAAGCCCGTCTTCCGCCCCGACGGCACCGTGACCGCCGGTAACTGCTGCCCCCTCAACGACGGCGCCGCCGCCCTCGTCATCATGTCCGACACCAAGGCCCGCGAGCTCGGCATCACCCCCCTCGCCCGCGTCGTCTCCACCGGCGTCAGCGCCCTCTCCCCCGAGATCATGGGCTACGGCCCCGTCGAGGCCTCCAAGCAGGCCCTGCGCCGCGCCGGCCTCACCATCGACGACATCGACCTCGTCGAGATCAACGAGGCCTTCGCCGCCCAGGTCATCCCGTCCTACCGCGACCTGGGCATCGACCTCGACCGCCTGAACGTCAACGGCGGCGCCATCGCCGTCGGCCACCCCTTCGGCATGACCGGCGCCCGCATCACCACCACCCTGATCAACTCCCTCCAGTGGCACGACAAGCAGTTCGGCCTGGAGACCATGTGCGTCGGCGGCGGCCAGGGCATGGCGATGGTGATCGAGCGGCTCAGCTGACCCCGGGAGTCAACCCCGAAGGGTCCAGACCACCCATTTGGAGTGACGCAGAGTAATTGAGGGCCGGATCACACCGAGAGGTCGATCCGGCCCTCTTTTCTTTCGAATCGGGCCCGGAAATCGACAGTGCGGAGCGGATCAACTCCGCAGCGTAGAACGGTGTTACCTAACAATTTGGGGACAAGCGCGAAAGTCCCGGACAAATTAGACATTCGCCACTGCGGTAACAGCCCCGTATGGGGCAGTGTGGAGAGGTAACCCCGTTCCACTCCTCCCTAGGAGTACGTTCCGTGAGCGCCGTCTACACCCTCCTCCTGCTGATACTGATCACCGTGTCGACCGCCCTGCTGGTCCACCTCCGGAGGCTCTCCCGCCGGCTGGACGCCCAGGCCGCAGCGCCCGCACCGGTCGACGAGGCCTCGATCCGCCGGGCCGTCGCCGAGGCGCTCGCCGCCGACCGCGAGCGGGAGATCACCGAGGCCCGCGCCTTCTGGGCCGAGCAGGAGGCCCGCGCGGCCGAGGACGCGCCACTGTTCGACTCCCCCTTCGCCGGCGTGCTCGGCTCCACCGACGAGTGGCCGCTCTTCTTCCCCCGGCCGACCGGTCCGCAGGAGGCCGCCGACAACGCGGGCACCATGGACCCGGAGTTCGGCGAGGCGCTGCGCTCCGCGCTGGAGGACCTGATCAACGAGGGCGGCACCGAGCCGGCCGGACCCGGCCCCGAGGGCGGCGTCCCGCTGCGCCCCGGCCACCCGTCCGGCCACCCGGCCGGTGAGGGCGGCGGTGACGCCCGGGCCCGCCGCGAGGCCGACCTGCTGGCCACCGGCCTGGAGTCCGGACTGCTGGACGCCGAGCCGGCCGTCGAGGACGCGCCGACGCCCGCCCCCGACCCGCGCCGCCACCCCTCGCACCCCGACTTCGTGCCCAGCCAGGCGCCGTCCCGCGAGTGGACCGACACCCGGCTGACCACGCTCGCCGAGGAGGGCGTGGCGCTGATCGACGTGCGCCCCGGCCCGCTCGGCACGCTGGACGTGTACGCCTTCGCCGACGGCACCACGCTCTGCGTCGCCCCCGGCGACCGGGAGGCCGCGTACCGGTTGATCGACGCCGTCCGGGCCGGCGAGGACGTCCGGCTGCTCGGCGGCTCGCGGTTCTCCGGCTCGTACTCGCTGACCTTCTCCACCGACGAGGACGCCGTCTACGTGCTCGCCGACCGGGTGGTCGCCAGCATCTGACGTCACCGGCCACCGACGCCGGACGCGAACGCGGCTGACCGCACACCAGAAGGCCGACCGGATCAAGGGGTTACCGATCCGGTCGGCCTTCGGCGTTCCCGCATGTCGCGCAGGACCCACAAGCCCCCGCAGGCCCCGCAGGCCCCACTGAGGAGCTCAGCCGCAGAGCGCGGCCGTGGCGGCCACCTCGGCCAGCGCCCGGGCGAGCAGCGCCTCGGCCGTCGCGGGCCCGCCCAAGGGCCCCGGGAGCGGCACCAGCGCCGGCGCCGGCAGGGCGGCCAGGGCGGCCGCCAGGTCGTGCCCGGCGACGGCCAACTGGTCGCCGGCCGCGAAGGCCCCGGCGTCCGGGAACTCCCTCGGCGCCCCGTCCGGCCCGGTCGGCCCGCCCGCCACCGCCTCGGCGGCCTGCGCCGCCGCCGCCAGCCGGCGGGCCAGCGCCAGCGCGGCGGCGGCCCGGGAGGGGTGGCCGGGTACCGCGCCCAGCAGCCGGCTCTGCGGCATCGAGCGGAAACGATCCGCCAGGGCTTCGACGACTGCGGCGAGGGAGGCTGCTTCAGGCATGGCGCGAGCCTAACGAAAGCCGCCGGGCCCCGGAGCGGAAGGCTCCGGGGCCCGGCGGCAGTGCGCGGGGGTCGCGGCGATCAGTCGTCGCCGCGCAGGATCGCGATCAGTCGCAGCATCTCGATGTAGATCCAGACCAGCGACAGGGTGAGCCCGAAGGCGGCCCGCCAGGCCTCCTTCTGCGGGGCGCCCTGCGCGATGGCCTGCTCGATGGCCGCGAAGTCCAGCGACAGGAAGAACGCGCCGAGGCCGATGCCGACCAGGCCCACCACGATGCCCAGCGGGCCGGAGCGCAGCCCCATGTCCGCACCGAACATCGACGCGACCATGTTGATCACCAGCAGCAGCACGAAGCCCATGGCGATCGCGATGCCGATCCGCGTGTAGCGCGGGGTGACCCGGATCCGGCCGGTCTTGTAGGCGATCAGCATCGCCGCGAAGACCGCCGCGGTGCCCAGCACCGCCTGGATCGCGATGCCCGGCCAGATGGTGTTGAACACCTTGGTCACGGCACCGAGCGCGAAGCCCTCCAGGCCCGCGTAGAGCAGGATCAGCGGCGGGCTGACGCTCCGCTTGAACGAGATCACCAGGCCGACCACGAAGGCGATCAGCGAGGCGCCGATGGCCAGGCCGAAGTTCCGGTCCGGCAGCGCGAACCAGGCCAGCCCGCCGGCCGCGACCAGGGTGAGCAACGTCATGGCGGTGCGCGCGACGACGTCGTCGAGCGTCATCCGACCCGTCGCCAGCGGACCGGCGGACGGCGCGCGGTACATCTCGACCAGCTGCTCGTCGGTCAGCGGACCCTGACCCTGCGGCTGCTGGGCGTAGGGGCTGCCCGCGTAGGGGTTGTTGCCGTACGGGTTGTTGCCGTACGGGTTGCTCTGGCCGTCGGGACCGGTGGCGTACGGACTCCCGGCCGGCGGGGCCTGCGTGGTACCGAAACCCGCGTAGCCGGGCTCGCGGGTGAAGGACCCCTCCCGCGAGAAGACCGGGTTGCTGCTTCTCATTGCTCATTCCCTCCGTGGCGGCACTGCACCGCCCGCACCACAAGGGTAATGGGTTGGCAAAAGAATGGGGATACGCCGCGAGGAGGATCCGGTGAACGGCTCCCGGCGGGGACGCCCGATGGCGTCCCCGCGTGTCGAGCGGTGCCCGGAGCCGGACTCGAACCGGCACGGCCTCACGGCCAAGCAGTTTTAAGCTGCCCGTGTCTGCGTTCCACCATCCGGGCCTTCTGCGGACCTGCCCTGCCGACGGCCGGAGGTGGTGCTCCGTCCCCGTGCGGGCCGTCCCCGAGCCTAGTCGCCCGCCTCCCCCTTTCGCATGTTCCCAGCCAGGGAAGTTGTCATGTTTCCTTGCCATCTGACGAACAGTTCGTGATTTGGCCAGCCAAAGCGCGCTATCCGGCCACGGGACTCCGGTAAGGGTCGACGTCATACCGGAGGATGAGGGCTTTATCCGGGCGTACGCCCAGCGGTGGTCAGGGCAACCGTCCGGCGGAGCGACGAGAAACCGTGATCACGTGGCCGAGCATGGAAATACGGCCGGAACCCTGCGGTGACCGGCCGTCCAACGACCTCCCCGCGCTCTCCCGGCGCCGCCGCAGCCCGACCCACAAGGAGCATCCCCGTGACCACGTCGACCGCAACCGCCGTCCGTACCGGCCGGGCGGCCGCCCGCGCCACCGGTCTCAACAAGGTCTACGGGGACGGGGAGACCCGCGTCGTCGCCCTCGAC
>NZ_JBHVWC010000039.1:0-96930 GCF_042882445.1 Kitasatospora sp. NPDC058218
TACCGGGTACGGCCGGCCATGACCCGGTAGGTGACGTCCCCCGCGTCCCGGCGCAACTCGCGCAACTCGAACGCGAAGCGCTGGACCGGCCCGGCAGCCGGATCCAGCGGGCTCTCCTGGCGCCCCATCCCGTGTCCTCCCCCACTCGGCGACACCAACCGGACCGTCAACGTACGCACCGGGGAGAGCCGCTGCAACGGCTCCTCAACGACCCGTCCTGTTCCAGTCCTCGTTTCGGCCGACCGAGCGGCACTTTGTTTCACGTGATGAGGAGGCTGCGCAACAACCGGTCGGCCGTGAAAGCTCGGCTGTGTCAGGGCCGGAGCGCGACAACGGCCGGCCCTGGCGCCGGCACGGCTGCGCCACGGTGGCACCGCCCCCGTGCGGGCCGCGGTGCGCATGCGGCGGACGGTGCCGAGCCTGCTGGGCAGCGTCCGCCACCTCGTCTCCAGGGAGGGAATCCCCATGAAGCGCACGAATCGTACGGTCCGGATCCTGTTCGGCCTCGCGGCAGCTGCGACCGCGCTGACCGGGCTCGCCGCTCCGACCGCATCCGCCGCCACCACCCAGGTGACGGCCGGCTGCTACGGGTACTCCTGCAACGGACAGGACCCGGTGGACATGGGCTGCAACACGGACGCCTACACGGTGGAGTCGGTGGATTCGGCGAAGGGCAAGATCGAACTGCGCTACAGCTCTTCGTGCAGGGCGAACTGGGCCCGGATCTCCGGCACCTCGGTCGGGCAGAACTTCTGGGTGCAGAACACGAACGGAAACATCCACGGGTGGATCGCGACCGGCTCCACCGGTTTCGGCAACATGGTCAATGGTTCGGTCGAAGCGCGAGCCTGCATCGATAACTGGGACCAGCCCATCTGCACCGGCTGGCACTGAGGCGCCTCCGCCCGTCCGGGGATCCGGGGAGCTGCCGTGGTAGCGCAGATCCCCGTCTTCTTCAGGGCCTGTGGCTGATACATCGGCGGAACTCGGAATCCGCAGTGCGGGCATTCGCATGGCTCCAACCGTTCTGCCGAGATGGTACGAAGCGGGGCCGGTGCGACCGCCCGGGTGGGGCGTGACCGACGTTCACTCCCCACGTCTATGCCAAGGGAACGTGCGTGGACTGGGGCAGCTCGTACCTCTACGGAAAGACCCGGCAGTTCAACTCGCACTGCAGTTGCCCCCCAACACCACAGCGCTTTCCGATCTTCCACATTCCCGGGAATTCCGACGCGGATCATCCACCTCCACCCACTCGGTCAATCACACAAGGAGTCCCAGTGAGAAGAATCCATTCACTCCGCCTCCGCATCGCAATCGCCCTGTCATCGGCGGCCGTCGGTCTCTTTGCCTTTCCGGACGCGGCCGCAGCAACTCCGGTGAACGGGACCTACAACGGATCGTGCGGCGCCGGATACAGCGAGGTCGATTCGCTCGACATCGGCGGATACGGGCGCACCTTTCTGACCTGGAACAAATCCAACGGCTACAACTGCGTCGTCACACAGAAGTACGGAGCGAACGACGGACCCGTCGAGCTCTACTACATGACGGCCTGGATCCAGCGGACCGCCGACGGCTTCGAGGCGGAGGACAAGAACCTCTACCACCACTACGCGGGTCCGGTGTACGCGAACGGGCGGGCCACCTGCATCAACTGGGGCGGCTACGTGGACGACGCACCCACCGGGGCGTACCAGTTCAGGTCGCACTGCGGGTAGCGAGGAGAAGGAGGAACGATCATGATCGTCGAAGCACTCCATTGCGGTGGGGTCGGCCCTCGCGACGGTCCCGGACGGCTCCGGGGCCTCAGAAGTTCCGTTCCCGCCGTCATCGCGGGAGCCATGACGATGGGACTGCTTGCCCTTGCCACTCCCACCGCCCACGCTGCCGCGTCCGGACTCTGCGGGAACGGATACGAACCCATCGACTCCGCGCCGATCGGGAACCTCGGAACGGCCTACCTGACCTGGAACGCGGAGTCGGGCCGCAACTGCCTGGTCGTCGTGCGCAGCCACCCGGGCGCCGCCCTCTCGATGAATGCCTGGATCGGACGGGACGACGGTATCCAGGACGTCGACTCCGGCTACTACACCTCGTACGCCGGCCCCGTCTCGGTGAACGGCCGCGGCACCTGCATCGACTGGGGCGGTGTGATCCACGACCAGGAAGTCAGCCGGTGGCACACCCATTGCGACTAGGGTCCGTCTTCAAAGATCAAATCCAGAGCAGGATCGAGGCGATGGTGACGGTGGCCTGATAGGACTCGCAGGTCTTTTCGTAACGGGTGTGCGCCACGAGGCGCCGTGGAATCGAGTGAGGTGCGAGACCTTCATCGCCGGGTTGTCGCAGCAACCGGGTTGAAGCTGGGGGCAGTTCGTCTCGTCCTCCTGCTCCCCATCTGGAGCGCCACCCACTGACACCCGGGCCGGACGCTGCCCACCACCGCGCCCGACGCCCCCGAGCCACCGGTGGCAGGTGCCCCGACCGCCGCCATCGTCAGCTTCGAACAGCCGGGGGCTGCGCAACAACCGATCGGCTGTAAACACTCGAACTGCGCTGAAGTCCGAGTTCGGCAACGGCTGCTTTCGGACGTCGGCACCACCATGTTTCGGCGACACCAGCGCCCGTTCGGGCCCGTTCGCCGCTCCCGTGAGGCGCAACTGCATCCGAGACCCCACGGCGCTTGGGACGCCTCAAAGCCCCCGCCGTCCGACAGGAGACAGCAATGCGACCCGTCAAGTTCCGTACCGCCATGGTCGCGCTCGCATCGAGCGCGGCGCTCGTCGGCAGCGCCATGGCCTTCGCCGCACCGGCCTCCGCCGCGCCGCAGCAGCTCAACTCCTCGATCACGTGCTCGGCCGGCTACCACTGGTGCGACACCGTCAGCGCCACCGGCGAGGTCGCGTGGATGAACGTCTACTGGGGGGACGACGGTCACGAGTACATCGACTCGTTCTTCTACAGCACCCACGAGGGCCAAAACCTGTGGATCCTGACGTGGAACGGCAGCGGGTGGGACTGGTCCGGTGCACCCGCCAGGACCGTCTTGGGCACTGGCTGGTGGGCGGCAAGCGACCACGGGCGTTCCGACGCCGGTAAGACCATCAAGCTCGCCATCTACGACTGGGACACCGGGAGTTACATCTACACCAACGCGCACTGAGGTTCCACCCTGCGGCCGGCGGCGTCGTGCAGTCCGGTGCGCATGCGGCGGGCAGTGCCGAGCCCGCCGGGCAACGTCAATCACCTCTCTCTCCAGGGAAGGAAATCCCAATGAAGCGCACGAATCGTACGGCCAGGGTCCTGCTCGGTCTCGCAGCAGCCGCGACAGCGCTGACCGGGCTCGCCGCTCCGACCGCATCCGCCGCCACACCCCAGGTCACGGCGGGCTGCTACGGGTCCTCCTGCGCCGACAAGGACCCGGTGGACATGGCCTGCAGCACGGACGCCTACACGGTCGACTCGGCGTCTTCGGCGCTGGGCACGGTCGAACTCCGTTACAGCCCTTCATGCAAGGCGAACTGGGCCCGGATCTACGACGCCTCGTACGGGCAGGTGTTCTGGGTGGAGAGTCAGAACGATTTCGTGCAGTGGCACGCGCAAGGTGCCACTGGCTACAGTGACATGATCGACGGCTCGGGCCCGGCGCGGGCCTGCATCCCTTCCTACACCTGCACCGTCTGGCACTGAGGTTCCGGTGCCCGTTCGGAGATTCTCGGAGCCGCAGCGACGGTGCAGTTCCGTCTCTACAGCAGGGTCAGCGAGCGGCGCTGAGGTGGGACCAGATATCTGCGAGGCATTGCGAGAAGTCCCGGCCCTCGTACCTGAGTAGTGACCAGCCGTCGAACGGGCACGATGCCTGGTCGACGCGATGCGCCGGGTGGGGTGTGGCCGAGGGGCAAACCCCACCCGGGCAGTCCACGGGAACCACCGCGCCGGCGGGGATGGAGGTGTCCCGTGCCGAGGCGGGCCCCGGCTTCTTCACCGTCGACTACCGCCCCGTCCGACCGGGAGAGGAGCCCGCGGAGGAGGGCGTGGCCTGCGCGGTGGACGCGCACGGCGAGATCCTCACGGTCCGTGAGTTCTCCGGTGGCAGCCGCGCCGTCACCCTCGTCCGCCGCTACCCGAACCGGGATGTCGAGGTCTCCAGCCAGACACTCGACGAACCCGGACTACGCCACTTCCTGGATACTCTGCACCCGCTGTCGGACGCGGAGTCGGAGACGTTGATGCGGGAGAGGAAGATCGACCACCGGATCTGAGGCGGGTCCACTGTTCGCGTCACCCCCCGTCTGTCACACCACGGTGGCGGTACGCCGTGACGCTCCTGCGGGGGCGGGGCCGTCCTGACGCCCGCCCCCGGAGGCCGGCGTCAGTAGACCAGGATGTCCCAGTGGTTGCCCTCGTTGCAGTACAGGTTGCCCGAGGCGGCCTTCCACTGCGGGTAGCCGTCACCCCGGTAGCCGATGTAGGTGAAGCTGTTCTGGATGTAGCCGTCGATGCAGGAGTTGCGGGAGATGTCGACCTTGTAGCCGTTGTAGTGGCTGTAGGTTCCGGAGGCGTGGCCCACCTCGGTGCCGCCCGTGATGTTGATGGCACAGCCGCTGGACTGCTTGAGGGTGATGATCGTGCTCACCGTGCCGGAGTTGATCTGCTCGAACGAGGTGCAGGTGGAGTTGGATCGGGTGGTGCAGCCGCCGCTGGAACTCCAGGTGATTCCGGCGTTCCTGAACTGGGCGGCGGCCGTCGACTGCGACAGCTTGGTACCACTGGCGCCGGCCGTGGGCGCCGCGATGGCGAGCCCGGCCATGGCGAGGACGACGACGGTGACTGCGCTACGGGGCTTCATCTGCTCTCCCGGTGAGGGCGGTGGACCTCGGACTGGGGAAACCGTGCGGGAAGCGGTACGCCACCAGGATCGCCCGACGCCGTCTATGCGGGTAGATGCCTGCTTGTGAATTTCGGGTGGCGGCCACGTATCCGAAGAGCGCACACACCCCGTGAGGTCCGCCCCAGCACGCGGTGACTCGGCGAGGACGGTGCGGGACCGCTTTGAAGCGTCCGGCGGGGTGCGGATACCGTGGTGCGTGCCCGGCCTTCGAAGGCGGGTGGTGAGGGTCGAGGGGCCTGCGGCTGGTCCGGTTGGTGACGCTGCCGTGGAACGAGGCCCCGGGCGCCCGAGCCCGGACAGCGTGGTACTTGAGAGGACGTGACAGATGGCCAGGGCCACCGCACGGCACATTCTGGTGAAGACCGAGACGGAAGCGTTGCAGCTGAAGGAGCAGATCGCGAACGGCTCCGACTTCGCCGAGCTGGCGAAGAAGCACTCGTCGTGCCCCTCGGCGCGCGACGGTGGCGACCTGGGTGCGTTCGGTCCGGGACAGATGGTGCCCGAGTTCGACCGGGTCGTCTTCTCGGCCCCGGTCGGTGAGGTCCAGGGACCGGTGAAGACCCAGTTCGGGATGCACCTGCTGGAAGTGACCAGCCGCCAGGACTGAGGCCGGAGGCCCGCCCGCATGACGGCGAAGCCCTCGCACGCGGAGTGCGAGGGCTTCGGGCCGCTCGGGCGCGGACCGGAGGAACCGGGGTCAGTCGGTGAACCGGGCGGCCGCGGGCAGCGGTTCGACCCCGACGACGCGGCGGATCCGGGTGGGCTCGACGAACACGGTGACCCGCCGCTCCCCCGGGATCAGCCAACCGTACTGTTCGACGCCGAGGTACTTCTGTGCGAGGCGGTCCATCTGCCGGTCGGCCTGCTCACCGGTCACGAACTCGACGGCCCGGCCGTGGATCTGGATGCGGTCGTACGGATCGGCCGGGTCGGCGTGGGAGAGGCAGACGCGGGGGTCGTGGCGCAGGTTCCGCTCCTTGACCCGGCCGATGGTCGTGTTGAAGAGCACCCGGTCGCCCTCCAGCTCGATCCACATCGGGGTCACGTGCGGGGCGCCGTCCGCCCCGGTGGTCGCCACGAACCAGATCCGCGGCTCCCGCACCCGCGCCCGGATCTCCTCTGTCCAGCCGCCCATCGGCCCTCTCCCGCTTCGGTTCCGTGGCAGTGCTCGCGGTCTCGCGCCGCTCCCGGCTGCCTGACGTGGCGCCAGATTAGCCGACGGCGGGGCGGCCGACGGCCGAACCCGACCGGCGCACCCGGTTCGGCGGAACCGGCCGGGAGGGGTGGCGCGTCGAAGTGTCCGAGGGCGCGCCGGTTCGGCGGCCGCACGAGGGACAGGGGGCCGTGCCGGTCATGGGAATCGTGATCCTGCTTCTCGTGCTCGCCGGTGGCGCCGGCCTGGTCCTGTCCGGCGTCGACAAGCTGAACACCGCGGTGCCCAGCTGTTACGGCCGGCCGATGGTGCCGGGTGACATCTGCCACCCCAAGGTCACCGGCTCGTTCTCCGAGGGGATGCCCGAGCCGCACGACACCACCTACCAGGAACAGTTGGACAGCCTGACCGGCGGAGGCTGGACGTCGATCGTGCTGGGTGTGGTGCTCATGGTGCTCGCGCTGGTGATCGGGATCGGCTGGGCGGCCGCCGCCGGCCGTGATCGGCAACCGTGAACCGCACCATCCGGCGCGAACTCCCCGGCCTCCAACCGGCCCGCGCTCGGCTCCGCCGCTCCGCTCAGCCGAGGACCAGCGGCAGCCTCGTCCCCAGGGCCCCGAGCTCTGCCCGCTCGGCCCGGGTCGCGACCCGCCGGCCGGTGCCGACCAGCAGCGCGTCGGCGTCGGGGAACGGTGCCGGGAACGCACCGCCGGCGATCCGCTCCAGCAACCGCCGCGCCGCGGCGAGTCCCTCGGCGGGCGGGCCAGGCACCTGCGGCAGGTGGGCCACCAGGTCGAGGTGGTGCAGCGTCCACTCCAGCACGTACGCGTGCAGGTAGTCGCCCACGGTCAGCACCTGCCCCTGGGTGGCCACCCGCAGGCGCGGATCGGCGAGTTCGGCGGCGCGCCCGGCCGCCGAGCCGACGTCGTCCAGGTGGAAGCGCAGCAGAGCCGGGTCCCCGTACGCGGCGGCCAGTCGTACGGTCAGCGCGTCCAGCGGGTCCTGCCCGTCCGGTGGTTCGGTGGCCGCCTGCCAGTACGACGCCGCGTCCCGGGTGGGCTCCGCCGGGGACGGGGTCACCAGTGTGATCAGCACATCCTGGGCGTCGATCACCAGATGGCACACCAGGTCCCGCACCAGCCACCCGGTGCACCCCGACGGCTCGGCGAAGTACTCCTCCGCGAGCCCGTCCACCGCCGCCCGCAGGGCCGCCCATGACCGTCCGAAGAGTTCCACGCCCGCAAGCTACCACCGCCCGCGCCCCGGTCGTCGGGGGCCGCTTCGGCGAGCCCCTCTTCCTGGCGGGCCGCCCCTGTTCACCCCCGTCAGCGGAGCTGTCGTGAACCCTGAAGCATCCGGGCACTGAGCGATCAACCACGGATCAGCGCGGCGTGGGTCGCGTGGTGCCTCCTCCAGGACTGGCCGGACAAGAGGTTCGAGGAGAGGTGTGGGGAGAGGGACCTGTTGGAGTTCTGCCTTCTGGAGAGCGAGTGCCTGTCGGGTGACGAGGTCGTCCGGATCCTCGCTCTGGCGGACCGCTGCCCTGCGTCCTGGTCGGCCATGGCCGGTGGCCTCACCCGTGACCCGCTCATCGAACGTGTCACCTCCCTGCGCGCTGAGTTCCTGGAGGCCGCGCGGTCCGCGTGTTCGCACCTGTCCGTCACCGGCCGGGCGGCCTGAGCCCCCCGCGCTCGGCCGCACGCGGGCCGTGCCCCCGGCCCCGGACAGCCGCCTCGCGGACGGGTCCGGGGGCGGGGGCCGACCGGCTAGTGGGCCGTCGCTCCCACCGCGGCCGGCGCCCGGCGGTCCGACCGCGCGGGGGCCGGTACCGCGGCCTTGCGAGCGTGCAGGACGGTGCCGTCGAGCGGCAGCGGCGTGCCGCCCACGAGTTCGAGGCCGGCGTCGGCCAGGAGCCGGGCGAAGTGGTCGGCGCGGCGTTCGCGGCCGCCGGTGTTGCACATCATGTGGAGGTCCCACGCGGTGGCCAGCGAGGTCGAGCCGTCGGCGGGCAGCACCCGCTCGACGATGAGCAGGTCGGCGTGGGCGGGCATCGCACCGGCCACGTGGCGCAGGATCTCCCGGCAGCGCTCGTCACTCCAGTCGTGCAGCACCCGGGAGAGCAGGTAGACGTCCGCGCCCGACGGCACGTCCGCGAAGTCGCCCGTCAGGTACGTGCAGCGTCCGCCGCAGCCCGCCGTGTCCAGCAGCCTGCGGGCGGCGGCGACCGCGTGCGGGCGTTCGAGCAGGACCCCGCGCAGGCGCGGGTGCGCGGCCAGGACGTGTCCGAGCAGTTCCCCGTTCCCACCGGCGATGTCGACGACGGTGCCGGGATCGGGCGCCCGGCCTGCGGCCGCGAGGACCGGATGCGCGGGAATCGGCTCGAACATCCGCGAGCTCGCGGCCATCGCCCGGTCGAACAGCTCCGCCAGTTCCGGGTCCCGGGCGAAGTGGTCGAAGTGGTTCTCGCCGAAGAGGTGGTCGAAGGCGGCCTGTCCGGTCCGCACGGTGTGCCCGAGTTCCGCGAAGGAGCGGTAGAACGGACCGCCGTACATCAGTGCCAGCGGGCGCATCGACCCCGGGGCGTCCGTCCTCAGGAGCGCCCCGGTGCCGGTGAGCCGGAAGCCGTCCGGGTGGTGCGCCACCACGTTCAGCATCACGAGGTAGCGCAGGAGGGTCGCGAGGCTCTGCGGGTGGGCACCGACCCGGTGTGCCAGCGCCTCGGCACTGGTCCCCGTGCCGGTGTCCAGGAGGTCGGGCAGCCCCAGGCGGGCGAACACCGTGAGGGCCTGGGTCGTCCAGGCTCCGGTGAGCAGGTGCAGGAGCGTTTCGGCTTGGCGGTGCGGCTCGGCGGGCCCGTGCGGGTGGCGCTGCGCCGGGCGCTCGCCCGGCGTACCCGGGTGCTCGCCCGGGTGCTCGCCGAGGTGTGCGGCCAGGGTGTCCGGGTGGGCGCCCGCCACGTGGAGCTCCAGCCGCCGGTACCCGGTCAGCGAGCCGGCGGGAGCGGTGAAGTAGAGGACGGTGCCGTCCTCGTGCGGGTTGTAGCCGCCGCCGTCGGGGCGCGCGCCGTGCCGGGCGAGGAGCGCGCACAGGCCGTCCAGGACGAGCGGGTCGGCGGACCCGACCTCGAAGGCGAGGTGTGCCTCGTGCTGTGCGGCACGCTCGTGCGCGGCGATCGGGGCCAGGTCGGACCCCGGCGGAACGGTCAGTGCGAACACCTCGACCACCCTGGGCTCGCCGCGCGGACCGTGCAGCGGCGGCCGCAGGATGGCGACGTCCAGGCCCGACGCGTCGTGCCCGTGCCGGAGCGCCAGCCGCTCGCGGACCACGGTGCTGGGCGTCGGCGGCGCGTCGGCCGCCAGGCCGCAGGCGGCCAGTTGGTCGTGCAGCGCCTCCTGGTCCGGCGGGAAGACCAGCACCGCGGCGTGCGCGAAGCTGCAGTGGTCCGCCAGCGCCCGTAGCCGCGGTCCGCGGAGCCCGGGAAGCAGGAGCCGGAGCAGCGCGGTGCTGTCGTGCTCCCGGACGAACGCGGCCGCCGCGAGGAGGCGGGTGGCATCGTCGGCGTCCGGGGGCGTCGTTGTGGTCGGCATGGTGCGTTTCCTTGTCAGGGTGTGCGGGAGTCCGGCAGCCGGCGAGCAGCGGGCAGCCGGGCGGAGTGGGGCGGGCGGTTCAGACGCCGGTGTAGTTCTCGGCGAACCAGTCCTGGTGGGTGCGCGAGGTGCGCAGCGATTCGAGGCGCGAGAGCCGCAAGGATTCGTGGAAGAACGATTCGCTTCCCGGAGCGGAGGGCTCCCGGTGCAGCAGCCGGATCATCCAGTGCGAGAACTCCTGCGCCCGCCAGATGTGGGCCAGGGCCTGCCGTGAGTAGCGGTCCAGGGCCCGGGGGTCGCCGTGCGCGAGGTCGGCGACCAGGGCGTGGGCGAGCAGTTCCGCCTCCAGGACCGCGAGGTTGGCCCCCTTCGCGGCGGACGGGCTGATCAGGCTCGCGGCATCCCCTGCCAGCAGGAGCGATCCGTGGCGCAGCGGTTCGATGACGTCGGACTCGAAGTCGACGACCCCGCGGTGGAGGAATCGGCCGCGGTTCAGCGGTCCGTGCTCCGGGGCGTACATCCGCGTGTCGAGTTCGTCCCAGAGGTCCTCGTCGGAGCGGGCTGCGGCCGCGGTGCCGCGCTCGCACTGCAGGTAGTAGCGCGTGACCTCCGGGGTTCGGGCCATGTGTCCGGCGAAGCCGCGGTCGTGGACCGCGTAACCCACGGCGTCAAGGCTCGGCGGCGCCTGGGCGAGCAGGCCGAGCCAGGAGATCCCGTGGTCCCGGTGGTGGCGTACGGCGCCGGGCGGCAGGGACCGCCGGGCCGCACCGTGCCGGCCGTCGCAGCCGGCCACGTACCTGGCCCGCCAGTGTCCGGGGCGGCCGTCCGTCTCCCGGACGGCCACGGACGGGCGGGTGGTGCCCGCGTCGTGGACGGCCAGGGCCTCGGTCCCGAAGTGGATCCGCCCGCCTGCCTCCAGGTAGTGCGTCAACAGGTCGGTGACCAGGTCCTGCTGGGGGTAGACGGTGTGCCGCTCGCCCCGGCCGAGGCCGCCGTAGTCCAGGCGGAAGCGGCCTTCGGCGGTGCGGAACTCGCAGGCGCCGTGCTCCCTGCCGTGCCGGTGCAGGCCCCCGGCCAGACCGTGGCGGTCCAGGATCCGTACGGTGTTGGCCGCGAGGAAGCCGGCGCGCGCCCGGGTCTGGACGTGGCCGCGGTCGGCGCGCTCCAGGACCACGCAGTCGATCCCGCCGCGGTGGAGCAGGTTCCCTAACAGGAGGCCGGCAGGGCCGGCGCCGAGGACCACCACGTCGGCCGACTGCGGTGCTGTTCTGGTGCTCTGACTGTTCGTCACAAGAAGTGGATCATAATCACCGATATGCGCCCGACATGGTGCCAGTAACCCGAATTGACTAATAGGAGGACAATCCTTTCCATGGCCACCGAGGTTGGCCGGCCGTCGCCGCGTTCGCGACCGGCGCCATCGCCGCCCGCGACGGCCAGGCCGTCCACGCCCGCAGGGCACCCCGGGCTCTTGCCGGCCCCCACCGGCTGGTGCCGGGGACGGACGGCGGGCGATGATCCACCCATGGCAGATGTGATCTTCTTCGATCTGGACGGCACCCTGGTCGATCACCGCAGCGCGGTCTTCGAAGCGATCGGCCGGATCGTACGGACCGCACCGAACGCGACCGCTCCCCCGCAGGACCTGGCGGCGCTGTGGTGGACGCTGGAAGCACGCCACATGCGGGAATACCTGGCCGGACAGTGCTCCTTCGCCGAGCACCACCGGCGCCGGGTCCGATCCTTCCCGCCGGAGCTCGGCGAGCCGGTGCCCGGGAGTCCCGACCTTCTGGACGTCTGGATCGCGGAGCGCTACCTCACCGCTTTCGAGGAGTCCTGGCGGTGCTATCCCGATGTCCGGCCCTGCCTGGAGCGCCTGAAACGGCTCCCACGAGGACCTCGGCTGCCCGTTCTCACCAACGGCGACCCCGGACAGCAGCGCGCCAAGCTTGCCCGCCTCGACCTCCTCCAGTACTTCGAAGCCGTCCTGACCCCCGCCGAGCTGGGTGCGGCCAAGCCCGCCGCCTACGCCGCCGCCTGCCGGCGGATGGGGACCGACCCCGCGCGGGCCGTCAACGTGGGCGACATGCTGGACGGCGACGTGCACGCGGCCACCCGCGCCGGACTCACCGGCATCTGGCTCGACCGCGGCATCGACTTCGTCACCGGCGGACCCTCACCCAGCACGGACGGCACGGTGCTCCGCATCGAACACCTCACCGCCCTCCCCGAGCACCTGTCACCCACGAACCCCTGACCCTCCCCCCGCCCGCACCCCCGTGACGGGCGGGGGGACGCGCCCCGGCGCCTCACATCGTGAGCCAGCCGACCTGGGCCGCCCGGACGCCCGCCTGGAAGCGACTGCGGGCGTCGAGGCGTTCCATGAGGTCGGTGGCGATGCGGCGGGCGGTACGGGGCGAGACCCCGAGGCGCTTGGCGATGGCGTCGTCGGTGTGACCGTCCGCCAGCAGGGCGAGGGCGGTCCGCTCCTGGGGCGAGAGCCCGTGCTCGTCGAGCCGGGCGGCCGAGCCGATCGGCCGGGCTCCCGCCCAGACGCTCTCGAACAGGGCGCACAACGCGGTCAGCATCCCCTGACCGGTCAGAACGACGGCGCCGGCCGCGGTGTCGTCGCTGCGCACCGGGATGACGGCGGTGGCCCGGTCGACCACGATCATCCGGGTCGCGAGCGCGGGCACGGTACGGACCTGACCGCCCTGGCCGGCGAGCCAGTTGACGTACTCGACGGTGTGCGGGCTGTTGCGGACGCTGTCCAGGTAGACGGTCCGCATGCGAATGCCGCGCCCCAGCAGGTCGAGGTCGAGCGGCTTGGCGGCCTCGATGTTCTCGGGCTTCTGCCCACCGTCGGGCGCGAAGGTCATGACCTCCTCGCGCACCTCCCGGGTGAGCACGGTCAGCCGGTCCCGGATCCGGTCGAGTCCCGTGAGCTGCTCGACACCCGGATGGCTGCCGACCGACCGCAGGTCGGCGAAGTCGGCGATCAGCTGGGCGGCCGCCGCCCGGGACGCCTCGATGCGCAGCTGCTGCGCGGCGAGTTCGGCCTGCTGGCGAGCCATCAGCGCCTCCATCCCGACCTCGGGGGGAACGGCGCGCAGCTCACCCTCCCGGTCGGCGGACGGGCGCAGCAGCGCCAGTTCGCTGAGGACGTCCAGAGACTTCCTGACCTGCCGTTCGGGCAGGGCGAGCCGGGTGCCGAGGGCGGCCACACCCTCCTGCGGGTGAGCGAGCATCGCCCGGTAGACCACCTCCGAGACGTCGTCCAGCCCCAGTGCCGTGAGCATCTCCCCCCCTTGTGATGAACTCGTTCTCGGAACGCGCGCGGTCACTTCGCGGCGACTGCGGCACCGGTGGGCGGTCGCGGTTACGACCTCACCCACCCACGCTGACCCCCCGTGCGGTGACTCGCTGTACGGTGGTTCCCCGCTTCGGCGCGCCCGGTCCGCAGGTCCGCGCACCGGCGCCCGCACCTCCCTGCGCCCCTCACACCGCCGGCGCGCGAACTCCGGGCGCCGGTGACGGTCGCCGGCCGTTCGGGCCCAACGGCCGGGAACCGTACGACGGGTGGCCGTGGGACGGTGGCGGCGGCCGCACGTCGCTCGCCCGGCGCGGGAGCGAGCCGCCGACGGTGGTCCTCACGAGGCGGTGCTCCTGTGGACCGCCGCCTCGCCGAGCACCCTCCGATCCGCACCGAACGACAGTCCCAAGTACGCCCTGTCGACGTCGAATTGCATGATCAAAGGCTAGCTCGACGATCCCGGCGCACGGAACCGATTCCTCGCGGTTGTGATCGCGACCTCGCGCAGTTGTCCCGGTGGATCCGCGACATCGCCGTGAATGTTGACGCCCCGGGGGCCGACGGGCTCGGCGGCCCGGTGCGCCGGCGCCGGGGCGCGCCGTCGGGAGCGAACCACACGATGCCTCGCACGGCTCCCGGACGAGCGCGGCGGGCTACGGAACGCGCCCGTCATCTCACGAGCGACGCCGGTTGCGGCACCGCTGTCGGTGGACGGTTCCGGCCAGGGCCGAAACCGTCCACGGGCATCCCCTATACGGCGAATGTCCGCTTCGCCACGCTCGGTCCATGTACCTCGTCCACGCCACTCTGCGGCCTCCTGCGCCGGGCGGCCCGCTGCCCCTCGACGCCCGCGAACTCCTGCTGGCGGCGGTCCGCCCCGAGGACCGGGTCGAGCACGTCGTCGTCCACCCGGACGCGGTCCCGCAACCCGTGCTCGGCGTCTACCTCCTCGCGGGCTCCCTGGCCGAGGCGGAGAGCCGGACCGCCAGGTTCTGCCGGCGCGCGCTGGCCGCCACGCCCCGCCTCGCGGGCTGGCGGACGGCGACCGTCGCCGTGCCGCTCGTCGCGCCCTTCTACGAGCGGCTGCTGTCCGGAGGGGACGGCCCTGACGGACCAGGCGACCCCGGCGGACCCGACGGACCCGGCGGACCCGGCGGACCCGGCGGACCCGACGGACCCGGCGGACCCGACGGACCCGGCGAATCCGGCGAATCCGGTGGACCCGACCGTCCTGGCCGGAACGGTCCAGGGACGCTTCCGTCCATCCGGTACCCCTTCCACCCGCCCTGACCGGCGACGAAGCTAGTGGTTGTCGGAAGGGGACACCAACTCGGACGACACACCGGACAGGGCGTCACCGCGGGATGCCCACACCGGAATCCACCTGTCGTCACACCCGAATGAGGAGATCGTCATGTTCCGTACCGTCATCGCCGAGGCCGCCGCGGTCACCGCTCTCGCCCTCGCCGCCCTGGTTCCCACCGCGGCCGCCCACGCCGCCCACGCCGCCCCCGCCGAGCCGACGACCACCGTCCAGGCCGTCACCGTCCACGAGGACGTCGCCGCCCAGCCGGGCACCCCCGTCCAGGGCGACAACATGATCTGGGGCTGACGCCCCGCTCGACCCACCCGGCCCGCCCGGCCCGCCGACCCACCGGCCCGCCGCATCCCGCCGACGGCTGCTCCTGCAGGGCAGCCGACCGGCTCACCGGGCCCGCGCCACAAGGGTGCCGAGCGCGAAATCCCGGCCCCGCCATCGCCGGCGGCGGCCACCCGCCCCCGCTCCTCGCCGCAACGGCGGCCTGAGCACCGCTCCAATTCTGTCATGCACACGACCACAGAAGGGTCCATCCGCCATGTCCCGTCGTACCGTCTCCCGCGGCCTCGCCATCGCCCTCGCCGCCGCCTGCGCCTCCGCCGTCCTCTCCGTCCTGCCCGCCCAGGCCGACACCCTGGTCACGAGCTGGGCCCGGGCCGCCACGACCGGCACCCTCGGCAACGGCGCCGCGCCCGGCGGCACCGTGACCCGCAGCCAGGCCGTGGCCCGGGCTCAGGACTGGGTGAACAAGGCGGTCCCGTACAGCCCCAACGGCCTGACCAGCCCGTACGGTTGGTGGTCCGACACGGAGACCGGCGGTCGCTACCGCCAGGACTGCTCCGGTCTGGTGTCGATGGCCTGGCAGCTGCCGGACAGCCTGACCACCAACTCGCTGCCCGACGTCTCCACCCGCATCAGCATCGACAGCCTCCAGCCCGGCGACGCCCTCAACAACATCACGACCCACACCGTGCTGTTCACCGGCTGGGCCGACAGCTCCCACTACACCGCCAACATCATCGAGGAGTGGGGCCGCTCCGGCCCGACCCGGGCCCGCACCATGGACCGCTCCGAGATGTCCAGCCGCGGCTTCCTCGCCTACCGCTACGACCAGATCGCCGCCGACGCCCCCGCCCCAGCTCCCGCACCCGCCAGCCGCACCAAGGGCCAGTTCTTCCACGGCACCCGCAATGCCGACGGCACCTGGACCACCCTCGGCGCGCTCGCCGGTGTCGGCTCGGCCCCGCAGTTCAACGGCTACGGCGAGTCCATCGCCGCCGCCCCGGACGGCTCCGCCCAGGTCGTCGGCGTCGGCCTGGACGGCAACATCTACCACACCGTCCGCTACATCAGCGGCGGTTGGCAGCCCTGGGGCCCCCTGAACGACAACAGCGGCCACCAGATGGCCGCCAGCCAGGTCTCCATCGCGGTCGGCCCGGACAACACCGCCCAGGTCCTCGCGGTCGGCGCCGACAACGCCCTCTACCACGAGATCCGCCGGCCCGACGGCACCTGGACCGGCTTCCAGCCGCTCACCCTCGCGGACGGCTCCGCGATGAAGGCCGGCCACGTGTCGATCACGGTCGGCCCGGACGGCTCCGCCCAGGTCCTCGCCATCGGCGGCGACGGCGTCGCGTACCACACCGTCCGTGCGGCCAACGGCACCTGGACCGGCTTCCAGCCGCTCACCTCGTCCAACGGCGCCGCGATGCAGGCACTCGACGTCTCCATCGCCGCCAACCCCGACGGCTCCGCCCAGATCCTCGTCATCGGCGCCGACGGCAGGGTCTACCACGAGATCCGCCGCGCCGACGGCACCTGGACCGGACTCACCCCCATCAGCGGTGTCGGCACCCCCGACATGTACGCCACCAACGCCGCCATCACCATCACGCCCGACGGAACCGCCCAGATCCTCGCCATCGGCAACGACGGCAACGCCTACCACCGGACCCGCCGCCCCGATGGCACCTGGACCCCGTTCAACCCCATCGCCGGCGCCAACGGCGCCTCCACCTTCAACGCCCAGCGCGTCGGCATCGCCGGCATGCCCGACGGCTCCGCCCAGATCCTGGTCACCGGCGGCCGCTGACTCCACACCCACCCGACACGCGTTGCGAGCCCCGCCCACCCCGGGCGGGGCTCGCCCCGTTCCCGCGTCCGGACGGCTCCGCTCGCCACCCGGGCAGGCGCTCGGCCTCCACCCCGCGGGCCAGCCCCCGGTCGGCCCGGTCGATCCCGTAGGGTCGACCAATGGCGAAGTACTTCGACGTGCACCCGCAGACCCCCCAGGCCCGGACCATCGGCAGCGTGGCCGACAGCCTCCGCTCCGGCGCCCTCATCGCGTACCCGACCGACTCCTGTTTCGCCCTCGGCTGCCGCATGGGCAACCACGAGGGCCTCGAACGGATCCGGTCGATCCGGCGGCTCGACGACCGCCACCACTTCACCCTGATGTGCGAGAACTTCGCCCAGCTGGGGCAGTTCGTCCACATCGACAACGCCGTCTTCCGCGCCATCAAGGCGGCGACGCCGGGCAGCTACACCTTCATCCTCCCCGCCACCAAGGAGGTCCCGCGCCGTCTGATGCACCCGAAGAAGAAGACGGTGGGGGTCAGGATCCCCGACCACGTCGTCACCCAGGCCCTGCTCGCCGAACTCGGCGAGCCCCTCGTCTCCAGCACCCTGCTCCTGCCCGGCGAGGAGGAGCCGTTGACCCAGGGGTGGGAGATCAAGGAGCGGCTCGACCACGTGCTGGACGCCGTGGTGGATTCCGGCGACTGCGGGACGGACCCGACGACGGTGGTCGACTTCTCCAACGGCGCGGCGGAGATCGTCCGACGGGGGGCCGGCGACCCCACGCGCTTCGAGTGACGGCACGGGTCGGCTGAGGGTGCGTCGGGGGCCGCCGAGGCCGGAGTCGGCGGCCCCGCCCACGACCGCGGCGCGCGCCCGGCCGGACACGGCCCCCGCTGTGGCCCGGGCCGGTGGGCGGGACCGGTGAAGCCGTCCCCGCCGGTGGGACACGCCACGACGACGGTGCCGGTCAGCCGCCCGGCCGCCGGTGAGGACGGCCCCCGGTGGTGGGCCGCTCAGCCCTCCCGCACCCAGGGGCGCAGCTTCTCCGGGTTGCGCACCGCCCAGATGCGGGTGACGCGGCCGTCGCAGACGTCGAAGGCGGCCACGGTCAGGACGACGCCGTCGCGATGGGCGACCAGCCCCGGCACACCGTTGACCGACCGCTCCAGGAGTTCGAGCCCCGGGGCCTTGTCGGCGATCGCGACCATGTACTGGGCGATGCGCGCGCCCCCCTCGACCGGGCGCAGGACGGTGCCGACCATGCCGCCACCGTCCGCGGTCATCACGGCCGCCGGATCGAGGAGGGCGACCAGAGCCGCGATGTTCCTGCTCTTCCACGCCTCCTTGACGTCTCTCACCACGTCGGCCCGGCCGGTCGCCGGCGCCGGAGCGCGCTCGGCGCCCACCCGGCGCCGGGCCGAGGAAGCCAGCTGCTTGCAGGCGGCGGGGGTGCGGTCGAGGACGTCGGCGATCTCGGTGAACGGGTAGCGGAAGACGTCGTGGAGGACGAACGCCACCCGCTCGGCGGGCGTCATCGACTCCAGGACCACGAGGAAGGCCATGGACACCGACTCGTCCAGGACGACCTGGTCGGCGGGGTCCTCGGCGCCGGCGGTCCCGGCTCCGCCCGGGTGGTCCCACTCGGTGCGGTCGGGCAGCGGCTCGGGCAGCCACGCGCCGACGTAGCGTTCGCGGCGGGCCCGCGCCGAGCCGAGCACGTCCAGACAGATCCGGCTGGTCACCGTCGTCAGCCAGGCGCCGGGCGAGAGGATCTCCTCCTGCCGGCTCCGCGGCAGCCGGTACCAGCGCGTGTAGGCGTCCTGCACGGCGTCCTCGGCCTCGGTCACCGAGCCGAGCAGCCGGTAGGCGACGTTGATCAGTTGTGGCCGCTCGCCGGCCATCCCGTCCGGTCCCGTGCCGGCCCCTGCGGTCCGCATGATTCCGCTCGCCCCCTCGCCTTACCTTTCGCAGGCCCGTGTCGTCGGGCTGGTGAGACCTTATCGATCTACTGCCCGAGGGCGGACAAGGGGACTGCGACATGGCCACTCAGGTGACGACGGCGACGGTGAACGCCCGGCGGGGCTCCTCGTTCCTGCGGGTCGCGATCGGCCTGCAGACGTTGACCATCTTCCTCCAGGCGGTCTCCGCCGGGCTGCTGCTGACCGCCTCCTACGGCGAGACGCTGCACAGTGTCGGGGCCCGGGTGATGTACGGGGCGTCGATGCTGTACGTGCTCGCGGCGGTGCTGGCGTGGAAGCCGGGCGGCGGCTCGCCCCGACCCGTCTGGTACGCGTCGGGCTTCCTCGTCCTCGCGTCGGTCCAGGTCGTGCTCGGTGTCGCGCACGTCCCGGCGGTCCATCTCCCGCTGGGCGTCCTGATGTTCGCCCTGAGCGTGCTGGCCCTGGCCCGGCGCTGAGGCGACCGGCGGGTCGGCGGCCGCGGGCAGGTCGGCGCCGGGCAGGGCCGGGCGGAAGCCGGGTTCCGCCCGGCCCTGCGGGCAGGGGTGCTACGAGACGCGGGCCCACGCGCTCCAGCTGCCGTCCGCGCCGTGGCGCCGGGACCAGATGCGGTCGTCCGTGCCCTTCGCGCCGATCTCGAACTGGCCGCCGCCCACGTCGGTGGCGAGGATGCCGACGCCACCGGCCAGGTAGCCGCCCAGCGAGGACCAGGAGCTCTTCTTGCCGGAGGCGCTGCTCGAACGCGTCCACACGGCGTGGTCGGTACCGATGACGAACACCATCCGGCGGCCGTCCCGGTAGCCGTACTCCGCCATACCGGGCTGGCCGTACTCGCCACCGCAGAGGTACTCGCCGCCCCAGGTGGGACTGGTGCAGTGCATCGGCTCGGCCGACGCCTCGGCGGGCGCCGCCGTCAACGCGACACCGGCGAGAACGGTGGCGGCCACCGCCGTCTTGATCTTCTTCACGAGTGCTCCCTCAGTCGCTGCGAACCGAGGCCGCCCGTCCACCGGGCAGCCCCTCCAGACGAAGGGACGGATGATCGGGATCAGCGGGTTCACCGGGCGCGGCGGGCGCAGCGGGCGGCGCCGGGCTCGGAAGCATCGGTGGCCCTACGCCCGGGCCGGCTCGACTGCCGCGCAGCCGGCAGGATCAGGGGCGCGGTCGGCGGTGGCCGCCACGCAGCACCAGGGCGGGCGTCCCGTCGTCGTAGGCGCCGCAGGCGGTGGCCGGCCACGGTGACCACTGCTGCGGGACGGCGTAGTACGGCACCAACACCGGGCCGCCGCCCCGTCGGCGGGCCCCGGCCGGCAGCAACGCGGGCAGCACGTCCGGGCTCTGCCCCGCCAGGATCGCGTTGCGGCAGGCCGCGCAGGCCGGTCGCCGCTCGGCGGCGGCCTCCCGGGCACCGACCGTGGGCCGGCGGCGGGACCTACGGCCGGCCTCGGAGGACTTCGGCGCCGGGCGGACCGCGTCACCGTGCAGCGGATTGTAGAAGCAGCGGACCGCGAACGGGCGGGGACGCCCGCCCGCGTGCGCCGTGTGCGCGGCGGCCAGCCGCTCGACCGCCTGTTCGGCGAGCACCACGGCGGCGGTCAGGTCCGGCAGGTCGGCGGCCTCGTCCAGCAGCCGCCCCGCCGCGTCGTACGCCTCCAGTGCCCAGAGGTAGTTCCGACGGGCACCGATCTCTTCCGGTGGGAGCTGCAGTTCGGCCGCCCGCAGGATGTCGCCGGCCGCCGTGACCCGTTCGGCCGCGATCTCCGCCAACCGGTCGCGGAGCACCTGCCACTCGCGCAGCACCATCTCCCCGGCCTGCTTCGACTCTCGGCGGCCCGGCGGGCGCGGACCCTGCTCCACGGGTCGGAGCAGACGCAGGAACCACCAACGGCGAAACACCTGACCCCCCTCTGCGGTCCCGGCCGGACGGACCGCACGCCCCGGGGCGCGAACCACCGGACGCAGCCTAGCCACCGCGGCCCCGAGGTGACCAGGCAGTTGCAGCAGGCAGCCGGGAGCAGCACCGGGGCCGGACCCCACGGTCACGTGCCAGAACTCGGCTGTGGCCAGGGGAGCTTCTTCCCCCCTCTGCGTGCACGGTCGGACTGTGACGCGACTCGGGATCAAACGGCACCCTCCCGAACGGGAACCCGGGCTTCCGGGTGATCTGGATCATCCGCCGGGGCGGCGGCCCGCAGCGCCGCCTCGACCTGGCGGTTGCTGGTCATGGTCGACGTGACGGCGGTCATGGTGAGGAGGAGGCCGGCGGCGGTGTAGAGCGGGGTGCGCACGTCGTAGGCGGTGGCCAGCCAGCCGCCGAGGAAGGCTCCGAACGGGGCGGCGCACATGGCGAGCATGCGGGAGGTCGAGGCGACCCGGCCCATCAGGTGGGCGGGAACGATCGCCTGTCGGAGGGAGGGGGCGAGCACCATCGTGGCACCCATGCCCGCTCCGCAGACGGCTAGCGCGAGGCCGGCGACGTACGGGTTCGGGGCGAGGGCAAGGCCCAGGATGGCGAGTCCCTCGACCGCGGCCGTGCAGGTGAGCGCGGCGCCGGTGCCGAGTCGTCGGCCGAGGAAGGAGGCGATGCCCGCGCCGAGCAGACCGCCGGTGGCCTCCGCCGTGAGGAGCAGGCCGAAGCCGAAGGTGCCGATGCCGAGACGATCGTGCGCGAAGAGGGCGAGTACGGTCTCCACGGCGAGGAAGGCGATGTTCCCGACCGCCGGACGCAGCGCGAGCCCGAGCAGCAACTGGTCCCGGAAGACGTACGAGGCGCCGGCCCGCGCCTGCCGCAGCAGCGACTCACGGGCCTGCGGCACGGGCCGGGGCGCGGCGGGCAGCGACCGTACGAGCAGTGCGGAGAGCGCGAACGACACCGCGTCGGCGAGCAGCGGAACCGCCCGTCCGAGCGCGAGCAGGGCACTGCCCGCAGGCGGCCCCGCGAAGCCGGAGGCGGCGGTCTGGGCTCCACGCAGCCGGGAGTTGGCGCGCTCCAGGAGCGCGGGGTCGCGGCCGAGCAGATCCGGCAGATAGGCCGTGGCGGCCGTGTCGAAGAAGAGTCCGCCGACGCCGAGCAGGAAGGCGACGGCCGCGAGCAGCGGAATGCTCAGCACGTCGAGCGCGGTGGCCGCCGCCGGTATCGCGAGCAGCGCCGCACGCGCCGCGTCCGTGACCCACATCGTGCGCCGACGGTCCCAGCGGTCCACCAGCGCACCGCCGAGCACCCCGAAGAGCAGCCACGGCAGCGTTCCGGCGGCCGTGACGACGGCGAGCGCCATCGGATCCCGCGTCAGCGTCAGGGCGAGCAGCGGCAGCGCGGCGTGCGACACCCCGTCACCGAGCGAGGACACCGTCTGCGCGGTCCACAGCCGCCCGAACCCGGTCGGCAACTTCTTTGCGTCTGACGTCACTTGGCGTCCCCTTCGGCCTGCTCGCGCGATGTCGGGTGGAACAGCGCGAAGACGAGTGACGCGTCCGGCAGCGACGGATCGGACAGCTCCCGGTACTCGTCCGCCAGGGCGTGCAGCCGCGCCCCGAGCTCGGCGAACTGCTCGTCGGTGAGACGCAGATGCGCCATCCGTACGTGCCGCCCGCCGTCCTGCGGCGCCGCCTCCAGGTCCGCCACCGCATGCCGCATCAGAAGGTCCGGCCCTCCCTCGCCCGGATCCGGCAGCACGATCGACCGCGCGGCCATGGCGTAGTACCGCTCGTTGACCCCCCGGACCTTCCGCGTTCGTACCACCTTCACCAGGCCGGCCCGTTCGAGCAGCCGTACGTGGTAGCTGGAACTCCCCTTCGCGAGACCCACGCGCTGGGCGATCTGAGTGATCGTCGCGGGCTCGAAGCGGAGCACGGCCATGATCCGGTGACGCGTGAGGTTGGAGACGGCGCGCAGCTGCTCGTCGGTGGTGACGTGGAACGTCTCAGGAAGATCATCGGTGGACATGCCCCTAATGGTCAACACTTCTTGACCATTAGGCAAGGGGTTTGTTCGGACTTCCGGAATCCGCTGTCCGGCACGGGAGGCTTCGCTCCCTGCTCTCGGGTCCTTCGACCGGCAGACACCGCAGCCGACCCTCACGCCCCACCGCGACAGTGTTGGAGGAGGCCGAGCGACTCCTCACCTTCATCGCACCGGATGCCGCCGACCGGAGCATCGGCTTCACCTGAGCACGACGTGGCACCCCCCGGTGCCACGTCGTGCAGGGACGCCCTCGCCCCAGGACGCTCAAAGTCGCCCGTGACTCCTAGTCATCGAGCGCGGCCACGAGGTGGTGCATCACCGGCAGGGGCAGGGCCGGGTTGGCGGCGGCCTCGTGCGCGAGTTCCTCGTCGTCGAGGAGCTGGGTGAGCCGCCGCAACGGCAGATGTGGATGACGGGCGGCGCCCACCCGCACCTCCGGGTCGGAGTCGCCGGACAAGCGGTCCACGGTGACCGCGGGAATCCGCGGATCGAGCAGGGCGAGCCGTCGGAGCATCGGGTCCGCAGCCTCGGCGTAACCGGCGAGTTCCGCGGTGGGGAAGTTCGGGCGGGTCGTCAGGTGCCACCGCTCGCGGCCGGTGTACTCCAGGAAGCTGCGCAGGAGCAGCGCCGCCGGGGCCTGGGGGTGGTTCTGGGCGAGCAGGACCCGCACACCGATGTCCGGGTCGACGGACAGGCGCGCCACGAGGTCCGGCGGCAGGGTGGGGTCGCAGGCAGCCCGGCGGCGCAGCAGGGGGTGGCCGCTCAGGGCGTGGCGGCGGGACCGCGCCGAGTCGTACAGCGAGGTGGGGGCGTCGGAAGGGCCGAAGGTCTGGTCCGAGCTGACCTCGTAGTCGATGGCAGTGCGTTCTTCCTCGGTGAGTGCGGGGTGCAGGGAGATCCGGGTCCGGACCGCCGGGTGCGGGTCGTCTGCGAGGACCCGTCGCTGGTGTGCCGTCAGTTCCGGTCGGTCCGCGACCGTCTCGCGCACGTGCGGGTCCGGGTCCCGGATGAGCCGCGCCAGGATGTCGAGCGGGAGGCTCGGGTTGCCGGCGATCATCGCCAGGTCTTCGCGTCCGGCCGGCGCGGCCAGTACCTGCTCCACCACGCGGCGGGAGAGCGCTCCGTGCATCAGCAAGTGCGTCCGGGCATGGCAGGGCCGGTCGGGGAGCTCGCGCTCCACGTACTCGGGGTCGAGGATCCTGTTCGTCAGCAGGGTCTCGGCCTTCTCGCGTACCTCTTCGTCGGGGTCGGCGAGCAGGGCCGACCGTTCCTGCGCGGTCAGCTCCGACCACCAGAAGCAGGCGTAGGCCCTGACCTTCGGCTCCGGGTGCGACGGGAACGTCCATCGCGCCGACCTCGGGACCTGCCGGTAGATCGTATCGAGGTGCTCACGGTCGTAGGTCGTCAGCATGCGGACCACCGTGTGCTCCGGGAGTTCGCTTCGCCCGTGTCGGTAGCCCGGTCCGCCGGCCAGCCAGGCGCGGACGATCCAGTGCGGATCCTCCACCAGCCGGGCGCGCTGGGCCGGGTCGACGTACGGGTTGGCGGCGAGGAAGCGCCGGGTGTGCTGGTCGGGGTGGGCGACCACCGCGTCCACCACCTCCCTCGGCAGGTCCCGGTCCCGGCAGAGGGTCATTCGTACGGCGGCCGAGTCGCACGCGAGCAGCCGGAGCAGCACGCCCGTCGGGGCGGCGGGATTGAGCGCCACTCCGGCGAGCCGACGGGCAGGAAGATCGGCCGCCTGCCAGATCGCCTCGGCCGTACGTGGACGGTCACTCATGCCCGATGACTCCCCTGATCGGCAGAACGGCGATTCTAGCCTCGCGAAGGCGGCGGAGGCGGAGACGGGCAGGAGGCCGCTCCTCCCCGCGGTCGCGGGGTGGAGCGGCCTCGAACGCGAGGGGCGGGCCGGGGCACTGTGCGAGAGGCCTCAGGTGATCACGCCCGCGGCGGATCTACAGCAGCGCTTCCGAGCCGTGGAGTTCCACGAAACCGACCACTCGCCGCAGGCTGTCGAAGCTCGTGACGTTGTTCCCGATCACTCGCACCGAAGCCGACCGGCCCTCGCGCCAGCTGTGCGCGGCTCGGGACAGCGCCCCCCACTGGTTCTCCAGCTCGGCGTAGTCCCGGCTCAGCTGGTAGTTGGTGAACCCGTTGATGTTCCCGTAGACGCGGTTGAGGATCGGCCCGAACCGGGCGGCCTCCGAGAAGATGGTGATGGCCATCAACATGCCCCGGTCGATGCGTGTCGCGTCCCACTCCGAAACGGAATGCAGATCCCGGAGCGCGTTGAAGATGTTGGTGGAACCGAGGTACATGTCCTGCCGGCCGGACCCTCCGGTCAGGCTGAGGTAGCTGCCGTTGCGCGGCATCAGACGCGCCGTCACGCCCAGGTCCTGCTGGAACTGCTGCTGGCGGCCGTCCTGGAAGGCCCAGTGCCGGTTGGCCCCGGGGGAGTAGAAACCCGCGACATAGAGGTTGTCGGCCCACAGGTAGACGGAGACGAGGTCGCTCCCCTCGTTCCTCACCCGTACCTGGATCAGGCGGTTGGTGTTCCGGGTGGTCTGCTCGACGAGTCCGCTGCCGGTGTCGGTCGAGTCGCCGTAGCTGTTGCGGTGGATCGCGTCGATCAGGTTCCAGTAGCGGTTCGCGTGCTCGCCCCGGCCGGCGGTGATGTCGGTGATGTCCCAGTCGATGACGGGCCAGCTCTGCAGCGCCGCCGCGCCGCTCACGGGTGCGGGCCGCACCTGGCTCGTTCCCGCCGGCCGGCCGGCGGAGGCGGTTGCCGCGGAGGCCGTGCCGGCCAGGGGTGCGAGAAGTGCGGTGGCAGCTGTGATCGACAGCAGCGCGGAGTAGGTCCTCTTGAGCATGGTTCCCTCTTGGAATGACCAGGCCCGGACGGCGAGCGATCGATCACCGCGGCCGGACGCGAGGCGGGTGGGTGAGCGGCGACGCCGGCACGATGGTGCGGCGATCGCCGGGAGGCGACGACGTGGTCCGTTCTGACGTCGCGATCCCCAGCATGCACGGGCTCCCGCCCCGCCTTTTGCCTTGCAGCGCATGCCGGTTGATCCCTGCGCGTACGTTGTCCTCGCACGTGCCCGGAGATGCGCCGGACCGCCCGGGCACGGACCCGGCCGACGGCCGGACGACCACTCACGCATCCCTGTCGATCCGAAGGGAAGCGCCAACCCCACCCTCACCTCGAAGCGGACACTCGCTGTGGCCGGCTCGCGGCTACAGGAGGACAAGCAGCTTGGTGTCCGGCACCAACTTCCGGTTGACGGAGGTCGACTGGACGAACACGGTGTACGACGGGTTGTCGCCCGGCTTCACCGTGACCTCCGACTTCGGCAGGCCGAGGAGCTGGCGCGCCGCCGGGCCCGAGAACACCCTGCCGGTCATCCGCCCGGTGGCCGGGTCCTTCTCGGCGACGGCGAGCTGCTTGGTGCCCTGGATCTTCTCCCGCTTGGACAGCTCGTAGAAGGCGCAGCCGGTCTTGTACGCGTGCCCGGTGCTGGTGACGAATTCGCGTATCGGCATCTGCTGGTCGACCGGGATCAGGATGTACTTGCCGGTGTCCAGGGCATCGAGGTTGGCCTTCACCTCGGCGGTGTTCAGGTCCTGGCCCATGGCGAAGAGGTTCCTGGTACCGCGCACGCCCTGTTCGCGGCCCCGCAGGAAGCTCGTGGCAGCCGCCTTCACGGTGCCGATGGCCTCCTCGACGCCCTTGCTGGAGTCCGCGTCCCAGATCGCGATGTTGCCCGCGGGGAAGCCGTACTCCTGAGCGGTGCGCTTGGCCAGGGAGTTCGGGACGAGGATCGCCGAGGTCCAGTGGTCGGGGAGGCCGTCCAGGGCGCCCTGAATGCGGTCCATCCACGTGCGCAGGACGGCCGTGCCCCGGCCGGCGCCCATCCGGATGTGCATCTGGCCGGTCTCCGAGCAGCCGGAGGCGTTCTCCTCGCCGTCGGTGACGACGACCTGAAGGAAGGAGTGCTCCCCGTACCCCTCCCAGATGTTCTTCAGGTCGTCGATGGACTTCACCGCCGCCTCGATCAGCGCCGTGGCACCGTTGTTGACCTCGTACAGGCCGCGCAGGGACGGCAGGTGCTTGACGTCCATGTCCCAGACCAGGTTCTGCACCTCGTGGTCGAACGCGTAGAGGCTGATGCGGGTCTCGTGGCCGAGTCGGTCGGACTCCTCCTGAAGACCCTTCACGAACTCGTCCACGACACGGACGAGCTGTGCCTCGTGCTGGCGCATCGAGCCGGACTTGTCGACCACGAGCGAGACGTGGTTGACCTTGTGCTTGATCCTGTTCGCAGACATGGCGCTACCCCTTTTCCAACGCTCTTCCGACGCCCTTTCCGGCGCCCCTCCAACGTTGTTCCCACACTATGAGGGGGCACTGACAGTCGGTCTGACCTGGGGTTCTCCAGAGTCCGACGTACCCGCGACGGAGCCGGGAAGTCGACAAGCCCCTGGTTCATCGTGACCGGGAACCTTCGCCGGCCCGCGACGGCCGGCGCCTCGCGGGCGCGCTCGGCCATCGACGCGCGTCAAGCGACCGCTTCTCCGCGGCGCCGCAGGTAGTACGCGTACGTCACGGCCAGGAGAAGTGGGCCCCACAGCGTCAGTGGGAGAGTGGCCGCCGCTGCAAGCGCCTTCCACCATCCACTGGAGTACTCGACGAGGGGGACCCCGCCGATGTGGAGAAGGGCGAGGGGCAGGGGATCCCACAGCACGACCAGCGCCAGACCGCCCAGCGTGGCCGGGACGATCGCAGCGAACGGTGGAATGCGCCTGCCGCCGACGAGCGGGAGCCAGGAGGGTGCCACTTCGCCCCACCGGGCCACCAGGCCGAAGGAGAGGTAGGCCAGTCCCTCGGAGAGCAGGCTGAGTCCGAAGACATAGAGGATCACCCACCAGTGCCATGGCTGGTGAACCGCGTAGACCTGGCCCATCTCGTAGTCGAACGCGAACGGCAGACGCCACAGGCACGACGGGAGGACGAGGAGGGGTACGAGCCGGGCGCAGCGGATGGCCCACCTCGGGACGGGCCGCGCGGTGTCACCGACCGGCGGGGAGGGGTGAAGCGTCCTGATTCTCATGAATCGATCTTCGTTGCTCGGTGAGCGCCCGGGATCCGACTCAAGACGGGTTCGGTGGTCATCTCTGCGACGGGCATCGACTCCCCCGCGCGGGGGACCCCGGGCGAACCGTTTCACATCACCGCTGGTCGCACGTCCGCCCCGCCGCCGGGTCGGAGGACCGCCGCATGATCGAGCGTCCCACGACCGCGGCAGCTGATCGCACGTCACTCGATCCACGACCCTTGACGATCACTGGTCGATCGAGGGCCCGTTCCGGCACGGCGGTCGGCCCCGCGCGCACGACCCCGGCCCTCGGCCGCGCTCCCCCGCAGCGACCTGCGGGGGACACGGGTCGCGGCTCAAGCCCGCTTCCCGATCGTCGTGTCGCTCAGGCCGTGGGCCGTGGTGTCGTCGGGGTCGCCCCCTCGGAGCTCAAGGCGCTCGAACGCGGCGAACTCGGCGCTGCGGGGGAACATGGCCCGCTCGTACGCGGTGAGCGCGGCCTCGACGTCGTCGGGGTGTGCGGCGAGGGCCCTGCCGAGTTCGGCGCCGTCGAGCATGGCCAGGTTGGCGCCTTCGCCGTTCGGGGCCACGAGGTGGGCCGCGTCGCCGAGCAGGGTCACCCCCGGCACCCGGTCCCACCGGTGTCCGGCGGGCAGGGCGTAGTGGGGGCGCAGGACCGGCGCGGTGTCGCCGTCGGTGATCAGCGCGGTGAGTTCCGGCGCCCACCCGTCGAACTCCTGGGCTATCCGCGCGGTCGCCGCGGCGGCGTCGGCGAAGTCGATCGCGGCGAACCAGTCCTGAGGCCTGGTCAGCACCACATAGGTGTGCAGGGTGTCGCCGCTCTCCCGGTGGGCGAAGATCTCCGCGCCCGGCGAGGGCGCCATCATGGACCCGCCGCCGACCGCCCGCGCCGCGGCCGGGTGCCGGGTGTCGGCGTCGAAGAGGTAGGTCTCGACGAACGCCGTGCCGTCGTACGCGGGCGTGAGGGCGGAGAGCAGCGGCCGCACCCGTGACCACGCGCCGTCCGCACCGACCAGCAGGTCCGTGACGATCGTGGCGCCGTCGGCGAACGCCACCTCGTGGCGGCCCCCGCCGAGGGCACGCGCGCCGGTGACCTTGTGCCCCCACCGGACGGTGCCGGCGGGCAGCGAGTCGAGCAGGACCTGTCGCAGGTCGCCGCGCTGCACCTCGGGGCGTCCACCCGTGCCGTCGTCGGCCTCGTCGAGCAGGACGGTGCCGTCCTGACCGAGGACCCGCATCGCCTGGCGGCCCTCCAGGACGATGGCGCGGAACTCGTCCATCAGGCCGGCCGCGTCGAGGGCGAGCTGCCCGTTGTAGTCGTGGATGTCGAGCATCCCGCCCTGCAGGCGCGCCGACGGGGAGGGTTCGGCCTCGTAGACCGTGGCCGGGATTCCGTGGACGTGCAGGACGCGGGCCAGCGTGAGTCCGCCGAGTCCGGCGCCGATGATCGTGACGTGGGTGTCCATGATGGCTCCTCGGGATCGCGCCTCCCGGTGGCTCCGGTCGGCCGTCTCCGGAAAGGTCGCAGACCCCACCCACAACCGACCGGCACCCGACCGACAGCCCTCCCACATCCGACCGACACCGCAGGTCAGCCCCCGACGTTCTCGGCCAGGTACTCCTCCCAGGTCCCCCTGCCCACCGCCCGGTCGGGTGCGGTCAGGGCGCCGGAACGGAAACCCGCCCCGATCTTCCCCGGGATGAAGAGCGGCAGGACGCGGCGGCGCTTGCCCGCCGCTCGCAACCAGTCCTCGGCCAGCCGGTCGGCCGTGTACACCGTGGGCCCGGCGAGGTCCGGCACCCTCCCCCAACCGCCGGCCGGCGGCCGGCCCTTGCCCGGCTCGCCCACGGCCAGTTCGACCAGCCGGTCCGCCACATCGCCCTGCTGCACGGGCTGGCAGGCGGTGCCGCTCGGCACGATGACCACCGGCAGCTTCGACAGGACCCCGAAGGCCATGTTCAACAGCTCGGGGAACTGGGTGGCCCGCAGATTGGTCCAGCCGATCCCCGAGGCCGCCAGCAGCCGCTCGCCCTCCAGCTTGACCCGGTAGTAGGGGTACGGGATCCGGTCGACGCCGACGATCGAGATGTTGACGACATGCTCGACCCCGGCGCGCCTCGCCGCCTCCAGCAAGTGCCTGAAGGCCGGGATGTCGTTCTTGAAGTGCCGGATGTCGGTCGCGCAGTGGATGACCGTGCGGACCCCGGCGAACGCCTCGTCCAGCCCGGTGCCGGTCGCCAGGTCACCGGTGAACCAGGCCACCCCCGGGTCGTCCGGCAGCGCGGCCCGGCGGGTGAGGGCCCGCAGCGGCAAACCGGTGCGGCGCGCCCGGTCCAGCACCTCGCGGCCGAGCACGCCTGTCGCACCGGTCACCATGATCGCGTCGTTCTTCATCAGCCACAGCCCTTTCTCGTCCTGCCGTCACCGATGAAGAACCGACGACTCACGGGTTCTGTGACAGCTCCGGCAACTGATTCGCCAGAAAGGCCAGTTTGCCCGGGTTCCTGACGATCCGGACGCCGGTGATCCCGGTCTCGCCGAGCTCCAACGCGCCGAACGAGGTCAGCTCGCCCTCTTCCCAGCCGAGCACCACCGGACTGCCGTTCGCCTCGACGACCTCGATCCGCACCCCGTTCACCCACCGGGCGAACAGACCCGCCAGGAACCGGGCCACCATCTCCCGTCCGACGACCGGCCGCCGCGCCGCACCCGCCTTGCCGCCGCCGTCCGACCACGCGACCACCTGGTCGGCGAGCAGCGCCTCCAACTGCGGCATCGCCCCCTCCGCCGCCGCCTCCAGGAACCGGGTCAGCAGTTCACCGCTCAGCTCCCGCGAGGAGACGAACCTCGGGCGGCCGTCCGTCAGGTGCTGCTTGGCCCTGCGGTACAGCTGCCGCGCGTTCGCCTCCGAGCAGTCGAGCACGCCCGCGATGTCCCGGTGGCTGTAGTCGAAGGCGTCGCGAAGCACCACGGCCGCCCGCTCCGGCGGCGTCAACCGCTCCATCATCACCAACACCGCCAGCGACACGGCGTCCCGCTGCTCCGCCGTCTCCATCGGCCCGAGTGCCCCGCCGTCGGTCCGCACGGGCTCCGGCAGCCACGGGCCGACGTACTCCTCGCGCCGGGCCCGCGCCGAGGTCAGCCGGTTCAGGCACAGATTGGTGAGCACCTTCGCCAGCCACGGCGCCGGCGCCGCGACCTGGCCCGGTTCGGCCCCGTGCCACCGCAGGTAGGCATCCTGCACGGCGTCCTCCGCCTCCGCCGCCGACCCGAGCATCCGGTACGCCAACGAGAACAGCCGGGGCCGGTACGCCTCGAACTCCTGTGCCTTGTCCATCCCCCGATCTTCGCAGGGAGTGCCGGCCGCCGGGCCGGTCGGGCATGCCGGCTCCGACCCGCAGCAGCGAGGCGGACGCCGTCGAGGCTGTCGGCCGGCTTCTGGGACAGGGCGACCGGCCCCGCGAAGCACTCCCCCGTGGATCGTGGGACCACCGTGCGCGCGCCCCAGACGGACGGGCGGGCGGGTGCGGTCGAGCGGTGCGGCCGGGCAGCGTTTCCTGCACGAACGGGCCGGCCGGATGCCCCACCGGGCGCGGAACGCCGAACTGCCCGCGCTCACCGGTGGGCGCGGGCAGTTCGGCAGGACGGCGGGCGGGGTCAGGGGCGGGAGAGGCCGGTCCGGCGGGCGAGCAACCCGGTGAGCCGCACGACACCGAAGGCGATCACGAAGCCGGAGGCGTACAGGACGGTCACCCGCTGCAGGGCCGGCACCTGCAGGTGGGCGCCGCCGATCAGCTCATAGGTGAGCAGGAGCGGCGCCGACAGGAGAGCGGTGGCCAGTGCCGCGCGGCCGATGGTACGGGCGGTGCAGGCGACCGCGGCGCCGGTGGCGACCGGTGCGAGGAGGTCGAACCCGGTGAGGATGTTGTTCTCCCCGAAGGGGGCCGTGAGGCTCACGACGACGGTCGCTGCCACGACGAGGGCGGCGACCACCCGGGGCGCGGTGGAGTGCGGGTGCGTCCCGTCCGGCGGCGCGACCAGCAGCAGGACGGCGTTCAGGACGAGCAGCGCGAGGTCGGAGTGGGTCAGGTGGAAGGAGGCCTGGATGTCGGCCGACCTGCCGATCAGGTCGGGGCGGCCGAGGAAGTGGATCAGCGGTGTCGCCACCACGGTGACCAGCGCGAGGATCCTCGCGGCGGGCCAACGGCCGACCAGCACCGCGCCCGCCATCAGCGCCGGCCCGGCGACCAGCGCGGCCATCGCGAGGTTGGGGCCGTCCTTCTGGACTCCCGCGTCGGCGAGCGCGAAGAAGTCGGGATCGGTGGCGGTCCGGACGGCGTGCCACCCGAGGACCAGCGCGTGGGTCGCCGCCAGCACCGCGGCCAACGGGGCCACGGTGGCGAACGCCCGGCCCAGGGGGCGGTGGGACGTCAGACCGAACCGGACGCGGGCCCCGTGGCCGGCGACACCGGCCACCTCGCGCAGCCCGGCGAGCCGGCCCGCGCGGGCGACGTGGCGCTCGGCGTGGTCGGCGACCTCGGCCCGCGCGCCGGCGCCGTACCAGGCGGGGTAGAGGGCCAGGGCCCACCGCAGCAGTCGGTCGTTCAGGGGGTGCCGGTTCGACGTCATGCCATGCCTCCTGCGGGACTGGTCCGGGCCGCGGCCAGGCGCCGGTCCGCCTCGCGCAGGGCGGCCCGCATGCGCTCGCTCTCGGCCTTGAGCGCGTCGGTACCGGTGGGGGTGAGGGCGAACACCCGTCGGGGACGTCCGTCCACCGTCTCCTCCCGCTCGACGCGGATCAGCTCCTCGGCCAGAAGGCGGTCGAGGGTGCCGTACAGGGACCCGGCACCGAGCCGGACGCGGCCGCCGGAGATCTCGGCGACCTCCTCACCGAGCGCGTAGCCGTGCCGGGGCTGGTCGGCAAGTGCGGTGAGGAGAAGGAAGGTTGGCTCCTGCATGGAGCGTTTGTTCTTCACGTCCCCCACCATAGTACGGTCACCGTAGGGTTGGGCAAGGGTTTCTGAGTATCGGTCAACCGAGTGCCGGCGAGCGCCCGCTGTCGTGGCCGGGGAAGCGGTGGACGGCGGCCCGTCACCCCGCGGACCGCGACAGCCGGGGCCGGCCGCCCGGCCCGGCCGCCCCCGGGTGCGGGCGGCGCGCGGCGACGGCGGGCGGCAGGACCGCCGGGGCCAGGGGCCTGCCGAAGTTCGCGGCGCTCCCCCGCTCCTGCGGCGGAGCGGCGCCCGGGGCGTCCGGAGGGGTCGTCGACGCGTGCCGCAGGACGCGGGCGAAGTCCCCCGCATCCTGCACGGTCCCGCTGCAGTCCTCGGCCAGGATGCCGAGCACCGGGCACGGCCGGTCGCGCCCCAGCCCCCAGTAGGACAGCATCCGGATGCCCTTCTCGTCGGCGAACGCGGCCAGCTCGGCGGCGTCAGCGGTGCTGAACACCTCGTTCACCGCGTCGTTGACACCCACCATGGGCGTGTTGCCCTCCATCGCCCATAGCTGCCGCTCGCTCCGGTCCGGCCAGATCCCGGCGAGTTGCCCGTGCAGGCCCGCCGCGGCCCGGATGGCGGTCCGGCCCATGTCGAGGTCCGGCCCGTAGTCCATGGTCATGATGTTGACGAGACTGACGTCCACTCCGCGTTCACGGGCATCGCGCAACAGGTCGAGCCCGACCTCGGAAAGGCCGTGGGGGTGGGTCGGCAGTGTGTACTGCACGGCGAGTTGGCGCCCGGCCGCGGCGTACTCGCGCTGGAGTCGCGCCAGCGCCTCGTTGCGGCGCTCGTTCGCCGCGCCGTCCTGCAGCGTGGGGCCCTCGATGTCCAGGTCGATCCGGGGAAGGCCGAAGGCCTCCACCACCCGCCGGTAGGCATCGACCAGATCGTCCACCGACGCGCACGCCCGCGCCAACTCCGTCCCCGCGCCGCCGCCCAGGGAGACGATCACGTCACCGCCCACCGCCCGCAGCCGCGCCACCGCCGCCGGCCACTCGGACTCCGCCAGCGGCATGGTCCCGTCGATCGCCCCCTCGCACCCGCCGTCGCTGATCACGAACCCCAGCGTGAAGTACGACAGCCCCCACTGCCGGCGGGCCCGCTCCAGCACGTCCGGCGATCCCCAGCCCTCCACGTACGGCGCGGTGAACCGCGCCGGGTAGCGCTCCTGGCTCCCCCGGACCGCGACGGGCCGCGCGGGCCCGGGAGCGACAACCACGGTCTCCGCACGCTGCCGAACCTCCCCCGGCTCCTCGTGGGACCGGGTGTCGGACCGCGCGGGAACCACCCCCACGGCCGACAACGACAACACCAGCACCCCGGACGCGAGACACGGCACCAGGCCGGACAGCCAGGGCATCACCACACTCCTCGCGCAACGAAACGATGGAGGACACCGCTCCGAACGGAGCTGCCATCGATCATCGCCGCCCGACGCCGCCCCGCCCCGCACCGGCGAACCCGGCGCGGCGGCGGTACCTCCGATCGCAGTACTGCCGACCGCAGTACCGCCGCGCTGCCGCAGGCCCCGTCCGTCGCCTCGCCGCCCACCCGGGGCCACGCTCCGCGCTCCCGACGGGCCGCACCCGGCCGTGCGGACCTTCGACGGCACGTGACGGGGCCGGTGTCCGCGTCGTTGATCGACGGGAGACGCTCCGACCGCCCCCTCTCCCGGTACCTCGTTCGAGGGGATCCCGCGCCGACGGCGATAGGCGCCGTCCGGATCCGGGAAGGGGGCCGCGTGTCCACCAGGGCGGGCCACCGCCCGTACGCCTCCGCACCAGACATCGGGAACGTGATGACGAGCATCGACCGCAGGAACGCCCTGCGCATGGCCTCCGCAGCAGCCGTCGGCGTGGGAGCGGCCCTAGGCGCGGCCGGGAAGGCCCATGCGGCCCGGCGTGCCTCGACCCTCAACCTGTCCGGCAAGCGGGCGGCGGCCGACATCCCGAACGTCCTGACCGCCGGCGCTCCGTACTTCGTCCACTACGAACTCCGGGACGCAGCCGGCACGCCGGTCGGCACCGAGAGCGCGCACAGCCTGCCCATCACCGTCGGGCTGGACGAGGCCCTGGTCCTCTCCACCGTGGTCCTGCGCCTCACCGACGGGACGCTGACCGCCGCCGGTGCCTTCGAGCGTCCCCTTCCGGCGGTGACCGAAGTGGTGCTGGGCTACCAACCGTGGTCCCACACCTTCGCGGTCACGGGCGGCACCGGCGCCTACAACGGCGCGTCCGGAGAGCTCACGATCGAACACCGTACGCGGGACGACTCCGCCCTCACCGCCACCCTGAACTGAACCGAACCGGCTCCGGTCCGTACCGGACTCGACGGACCGGAGCCGGAGCGGCAGCGGACGCGGCCGGGCGAGGCAGGCGTGCGCCACCTCGCCCGGACCGGCCGGGCACGCCCGCGCGCCTCGGGTCAGCTGAGAGGGCCGGACCAGACGACGTTCTTGCGCTGCCCTCCGGAGCCGTAGCTGAAGTCGACGGAGAACCGCTCGGCCGCGCCGTTCGGCAGGGCGTACGCGGACAGGCCGGTGGCCTCCTGACCGGGGGCGAGAGAGCCGGTGAGGAGCTTCATCCGTCCGCTCCCGTCGGTCAGTATGAAGACGAGGTTGCCGTTGGCGTCCCTGACGAGGGGCATCCCCGACCCGTACAGCGAGACCTCCGCGGACCCGGTGTTGACGACGGTGATCCTCACCTGGACGATCGTGGCGTTCTTGGGGGCCGGGAGTACGGTGTCGCGCGGGACGTACGGCTCCGGTTTGGCCATCGTGACCTTCAGCCCGTCCCCGTAGGTGTAGGACTGGCCGAACGACAGACGCCGGGCCCTCTCGTCCGCGGCCTCCTTCTCCCGCTCGGCCTCGATCCGCTTCCGCTCCGCCTCGATCCGCTGCCTCTCCTTCGCCGCCTGCTCCTCGGCGGCCTGGACCGCGGCCTCGGTGCGAGCGCGCGCGGCGTTCTTCTCCGCCTGCCGCTCCTCGTTGGCCGCCTGCAGGTGCGCCACGACGAACACGCCGGCGCCGACCGAGATCAGCAGACCGGCGACGCCCAGGATCACACCCGCGAGCGCCAACCCCCGGTTGGTCGCCAGGCCCTTGCGCACGTAGCCCAGTCCGATGGCGCCGAAGATCACGGCGAGCAGGGCCGGCAGCCAGGACAGCCAGAACAGGACGACGGCCAGGCCGAGGAGGGTACCGACGATGCCGAGCACCATGGCCGCGGTCCCCAGGCCGTTGCGCGGCGGCGGTGCCGGCAGCGGATACGGCGGCCAGTACGGCGCGCCCGGGGCGGCCGCGGGGGCAGGAGCGGTGGCCTCCCCGCGCCCCGGAGCCGTGCCCCCGCCGCCGGCCCCGCCCTCTCCCCCGCCCGAGGCCGGACCCGGCGGTGCCCACGGGTCGGTGTCGGCCGGTCCCTCGACGGACCGCGGGCTGTCGGGCGGGGCAGGAGTGGTCATACGAAGTCCTTCGAGCACAGTGAGATGACGAACGGCCGTTCAGCCCCGCCGCCGAGGCCTGTCCTGCCCCCCGGGCGACGGCGACCCGTTCTCCGCACAGTGGTCGGGCGCCCGGACCGGACCCGCACGTCAGCACCCCGGGGCGGGTCACCGACAGGGCCGGCGGGTGATCAACATACAGGTGTCCGGTGACCGCCCCGACGGCACGGTCCGGGCCCGGGCCGGGACGGTCTCCGTGGTTCGCCGGCAACCGGCCGCGGCCCGGGGCGGCAAGCACCGCGCACCGCGATTCTCGGCCATGACCCGCCCCGCACCGGTTGGGCGGGGAGCACGGACGGGAAGGCTGCGCGTGACCGCTTCGTCGTGGTGAGGAGTGCCGTGGTGCGCAGGGGTGCGGGTACGACTGCTCAGAAGGGCCATCCGTTCGGTCGCCTGCCCGGTGGCGGGCTGGCCGACGTGCTGTGGGACTGGTCGAAGTCCGGCACCCGGAACGCGGTGCGCAACCGGCTGTTACGGCGGCTGCCCGGGGTCGGTTCGGCGTCGGCGTACCGGTTCGGGCTGGTGGAGCGGCCGCACTACGCCTACGGCGTGCGCCGGGCCACCGAGCTGGCCGCGCGACTGGGGCACCGGGGTGTCACGGTGATCGAGTTCGGGGTGGCCGGGGGCAACGGGCTGCTGGCCCTCGCCGAGCACGCCCGGCACTACGCCGCCGCCACCGGTGTGGCGGTGCGGGTGGTCGGCTTCGACGGCGGTGCGGGCATGCCCCCCGCCAAGGACCCCCGGGACCTGCCCTACCTGTTCGCCCCCGGCTTCTACGCCATGGACCACGACCGGCTGCGGGCCCGCCTGGGCACGTCCGAGCTGATGATCGGCGACCTCGCCCGGACCCTGCCCGACTACCTCGCCACCCGCGCGGACGTGCTGCGCGATCACCCGGTCGGCTTCGTCTCCCTCGACCTGGACTACTGCTCCTCGACGGCGACCGCCCTCGACCTCTTCCGGGGCCCCGAGCACGGGCACCTGCTGCCGCGGGTCACCTGCTATCTCGACGACCTGCCGGGGACCATCGAACAGATCGGCGAGGCCGCCGCGGTCGCCGACTTCAACGCCACCCGTTCCGACCGGGCGATCGGACGGGTCCTGGGCCTGCGCGCGTTCACGCCGTTCGACCCGCCGTGGGCCGACCAGATCTACGTCCACCATCGCATGGACCACCCGGACTACGCCCGCCTGGAGGTCGGCGCCACCGGCGACCAGCTCCCCCTGGCGCCGGCCCCGCGACCACGCGGGCGCTGAGACGTCCCGCACGGGCGCGCAAGGACCGCACGGTCGGTGCGACCCGGCACCCACCACGCCGCCGCCCGCGGCCACGCGGGCGGCGATCGCCCGGTCCGCCGGGTGTCACTCGGGCGGGCGAGATCCGCCCCCTTGGGCAGGGGCCCACCCACGGGTCTAGCATCGGTCATATGGCAGAGCGAGAATTCGCGCTCACCGCGCCGCAGCTCGTCCTCGAGACCGACGACCACTCGCAGGTGATGAGCCCGGGCCGCAGCTACGCCGTAGGCCGCGACCCCACCAGCGATGTCGTGTTCTCGGACCCGAGGGTTTCCTGGCACCACGCCGTCCTGCACGTCGGAGACGGCCACTGGATGCTCGACGACACCGGCTCCACCAACGGCACATTCTGCAAGGGCCACCGCGTCCAGCACCTGGATGTCGGCCCCGGGTACACGCTCCGCTTCGGCAACGCCGCCGACGGCCCCTGCTGCACCCTGAGCGCCCTGCACAAGTCGACCCAGCTCAGGGAGCAGCCGTCCGGGCTGACCGCCATCACCGGCCTGGACCGGCCGCCGACCAGCGTCCGGCGACTGCCCGCCAAGGTGATCCGGATCGGCCGGGCGCACGACAACGACCTGGTGCTCGGAGACCTGTCCGTCTCCCGCCACCACGCCGAACTGCGCGCCCACACCGACGGCCGGTACGAGATCGCCGACCTGGAGAGCCACAACGGCACCTACCTCAACGGCCTGCCGGTCCGGCAGGCCCTGGTCGGCCCCGGTGACATCGTCGGGATCGGCCACTCGGCGTTCTGCCTGGTCGGCGACCAGTTGCAGGAGTTCGTCGACACCGGCGACATCGACCTCGACGTCGAGGGCCTCACCGTCGAGGTCACCGAGGGCCGCGTCCTGCTCGACCAGGTCACCTTCCCGGTCGGCCAGCACTGTCTGCTCGCCGTCGCGGGCCCGAGCGGCGCCGGAAAGTCCACCCTGCTCAACGCCCTCACCGGGCTGCGCCCCGCCGACCGGGGCACCGTCCGGTACGACGGCCGCGATCTCTACCACGACTACGCGGAGCTGCGCCACCGCATCGGCCTCGTGCCGCAGGAGGACATCCTGCACACCCAGCTGGGCGTCCGCCGGGCCCTCGGCTACGCCGCCGAGCTGCGCTTCCCCGACGACACCGTCCCCGCCGAACGAGCCGCCCGGGTCGAGGAGGTGATCACCGAACTCGGTCTGACCCAACGCGCCGACCAGGTGATCTCCACGCTCTCCGGCGGCCAGCGCAAACGGGTCAGCGTCGCCCTCGAACTGCTCACCAAGCCCTCCCTGCTCTTCCTCGACGAGCCCACCAGCGGCCTCGACCCGGGCATGGACCGCTCCGTGATGCAGATGCTCCGCAACCTCGCCGACGACGGGCACACCGTCATCGTGGTCACCCACAGCGTGCTCAGCCTCGACCTGTGCGACCGCCTGCTGCTGCTCGCCCCCGGCGGGCGGCTCGCCTGGTACGGGCCGCCCGACGAGACCCTCGACCACTTCGGGTTCGGCCGCTGGTCCGAGGCCTTCGAAGCGTTCGAGAACGAGACCGACCGCGACTGGGCGGGCCAGTACCGTGCGTCCCCGCCGTACCAGCGCTACATCGCCGGCGCGACCGCCCGCCCCGCCCCGCCCGGCCCCGCGGCCCCGGCGGCCGAGATCCCGCCGCCCCGGCCCAAGCCGAAGCCGCGCCGCTGGCGCAAACAGGTCTCCACCCTCGTCCGGCGCTACGCCACGGCGCTCTCCGCCGACCGCACCTTCCTCGCCGTGATGATCGCCTTGCCGTTCGTCATGGGCGCCTTGACCCGGGCCCTGGCCGGCAGCCGCCTCGACGACTCCACCGCCCTCAACACGCTGCTCATCCTCTGCGTCAGCGCCGTGCTGATCGGCGCCGCCAACGCGGTGCGCGAACTCGTCAAGGAACGCAGCATCTACCAACGCGAGAGAGCCGTCGGCCTGTCCAGATCCGCGTACCTCTGCTCCAAGATCGTGGTGCTCGGCACCGTCACCGTCGTCCAGTCCGTGGTCCTCACCATGGTCGCCCTGGTCGGTGTGCAACTCGGACCACCGGGCACCAAGGGCATCTTCATGCCACCGCTGTTCGAGATCACCCTCGCCGTCGCGCTGCTCTCGGTGACCGCGATGATGCAGGGTCTCGTGATCTCCGCGCTGGTGAAGAAGGAGGAGGTGACCATGCCGCTGCTGGTCCTGCTCGCCATCATCCAGGTGGTGTTCTGCGGCGCGCTGCTGCAGCTGGACCACGCGCCGGTGCTCAACCAGCTCTCCTGGCTGGTCCCCTCCCGCTGGGCCTTCGGCGCGATGGTCGCCACCATGGACCTCGGCGGCGTCTTCCCCGACACCTTCACCGACGACCCGATCTTCGCCCACCAGGCCGGCACCTGGCTGATCGACATGGGCATGATGGTCGTTCTCTCGGTGGCCTGCGGACTCCTGGTCGCCCGGCTGCTCCGCCGCCACGAACCCGTCATCATGCGCGGGTAGCGGCCGACCGGACCGCACCGGGGAGGGCGGCGGCGACGAGCCCGCGCTGGGCCTGCGGGTTCCGGACGGCGTCGAAGGGTGCGTCCTCCCGCTTGAGGACGAGGAACCCGTGCACGCGGTCACCGGGTTCGTGGGCGTAGAGGACGGCCGCCCGGCCGGGCGCGTTCCGGATGACCTCTTCGTGAGCGAGGCGACACCGGGGAACAAGTAACCCGCCGGTAGCTTTGGCGGCTCAGGCATTCGCGGCCGTGGTGACGTGTTCATCTTGTTCGCGCAGCCTGCGCAGGACGGTGGCGGGCCCATGCGCGGATCGCAGAAGAGGACGGTCCAGTCGTCGCCTCAGTGTCCGTCGCGGACCACCGCCAACCCGCCGACCCGGGTCGTGATGCCCTCCGGTCCGCGCCGGGCCGAAGCGAGCACGCTGGCCGGTCGGCCGAGGGTGTCGCCCTGCTCCACCTCGATCGCGACCGTCTGCGCCCCTGCCGTGTCGAGCAGGTGGGCGGCCAGGCAGCCGGTGCTGTTGGCGTTGGCGACGTCCTCGCCGACACCGATCGCCGGCGCGAACATCCGCGCCGCACCCGGTCGGCCACCCGCCGGCGGTACGTATACGAAACAGCCGAGGAGCCCGTACCGCCGGCACGCCGCTGCCAGCCTGCCGAGGTGTGGGTGGACCCGGAACAGGGCCGACCGGTCGTGGACCGCTACCAGCATGCGTGGTGCGCCGGGTGCGGCGATCCGTGGCGCGTCGGTCGGATGCAGGTCGTCCGCGGTGAGCCCGAGCGCGGCGACGATCGCGGCGCGCTCGTCCGGTGCCGGGTGGCGCAGCGCGACGAGGCCCTGGTCGAACCACACCTCGATGCCGGCGGGGCGGCGGATCGCGACGGTGCCGAACGTGCGCCCGCCGGTGTGTTGGCGGTCGTTCAGCTCGCCCAGCGCGGTGCGGGTCAACCGGACGGCCTGCGCGGCAACGGTGCCGTGGCCGCAGCCGGACAGTTCGGCGGTGGCGGTGAAGAACCGGACCGGCCAGCCACCGTCCGGCGTCCGCCCCGGGCCGAGGAGCGCCGCGTGCGAGGTGCCGGCCGCAGCAGCGACCGCACGCCGGTCCGCGTCCGTCGCCGCCGGGTCGTCGTCGGTGACGGACGTGGGGCTACCGCCCCGGCCGTCGCGCCGCACGCACGCATCAACCACCGTGACATTCGGCCAGGACATCGGCCCACCTTTGACGCTCAACGAGCCGGCAACCGCGAACGGCGTCCGCCGACAGCCGGACCTGGCCGCAACGGCCGACCGAACGCGTCCCGGAGCGTACCGACCTGCCTCAGCCGGTGCCGTCCTGCACCGGATAGTGGATGACGATCGCACCGCCGGTGGCGTAGTTGACGACATCGGCGGCCACCCGCCGGCCTTGCGGCGACGCCCGCGCCGCGGCCAAGGCGGCGGCGTCGGCGAAGTCGCCTTCGAAGACCGCGAAATACTGCGCTTCTCCCTTGGTCGCCACCACGTCGAAGCTGTAGCGCCACGCAAGCAGGCCGGGCCAATTCATGACCAGTGGAAGGTGGTTGGTCACGTAGTAGTCGCGGAAGTGGTCAGGGTCGGCGGGCTTGGGATACAGGACCACCAACTTATGCATGACGACCTCCGCCCAGAGGCGAGACCGCAACACTCCGGGTGACCTGGGAGTTCCTGCCAAGAACTGCCGCCGACCTCGCCAGGTGCGGAGCGTCGGGATCCGGGTGAGGACGGAGGTGGTTTCGAGGAGCGCGTGGGAGTCGGTGGGCTGCGGTCAGTTGAATCGCCATATGCGCAGGTTAGGACTTGATGTGCGGTCGAGGGAAAGACCGGTACGGGATAGGCTCAGAACGGATCGTTATCAATCGGCAGGGAGGGCACGTGGCACCGGATACGGTGAGCCTGCGGTACTTCCTGGTGCTGGCGCAGGAGTTGAACTTCACCCGCGCGGCCGCACGGATCGGTGTCGCACAGCCCGCGCTCAGCGCCCGGATGCGCCGATTGGAGGCGGAACTCGGTACGGCTCTGCTGGTCCGCAACACGCGTAGCGTCGTATTGACCACGGCCGGTGCGGCTTTGGCGGAGTCCGCGCCGCCCGCGCTGGCGGCGCTGGACCGGGCATGGGACACCGCCCGGAGCGCGGCGGCCGGTGAACTGGGCACGCTGCGCATCGGATACAGCCTCAGCGCCGGGGCCGAGACGGCACCGGCCCTGGTGGACAGGCTGGTTCGCGGCAACAGCGGACTCGAGGTCGGCGCGGTCCCGATGGCGACACCGGAGATCTCCCCCGCGGTCGCCGACGGCCGCATCGATGCCGGGATCACCCGCGGTGAACAACCGGGCCGTGGCGTGCGCCGGTACCTGCTGCGGCGTGCGCGCATCGGGGTCCAGCTGGCGCAGCACCATCCGCTGGCCGAGCACCCGGAGATCGAGATCGCCGACGCGGCCGCGTATCCGCTGCGGCTCCCGGACCGTGCGGCCAACCCCGTGATCCACGATCAGCTGTCCGCACTGTTCCGAGACATCCGACCACACCCCCGATTCCACACGCCCGCAGTCTCTTTCGACATGTCTCAGCGCGACCTGCGTGACGGGGTCACCCTCGCCCCGGCCGGAGAAGCCGCGGCCACGGCACAACCGGCCGGTCTCACCTGGCGACCGCTGCGGGGCGCGCCCAGCCTGACGTTCCACCTGGTCCTCCCACGCGAGCAGTCGCCACTACACCGCCGCATCCGTGCCGTCGCCGAAGCCCTGGCGCACGAGCTGCACTGGCTGCCGGACTGACGCGCAAGAGGTCGAGCGAGACGGACGTCTGCGGTGGCGAGGCCGAAGACCTTGTGCCGGGCGGCCGTGGTGACGGCGAACTCGTGTTCGGTCAGCGCGAATCGGGCCACCGCTTCGACCTCGCGCACCACGGTCACCGGATTGTGCGGGCGCCCGGTGTTCCACAGGACCTCGCCGACAGGCGGCCTCGTCGAGGACGGGCCGCGAAGAGGGCCTTCTCCGCGGCATGATTCCGGATCCCGTGCGCGAGATGTTCCCGGCCGGACGGGAGCGGGCGTTCCCACACCACCCACCAACCCTCCAGCCTTCAACCTTCACTGACGATTCGTCACCGACTCCCCGACAAAACAGTTCGAGTACGATCAAAGTATCGAGAGGGCACCGCCGGTAGCACGCCGGGCGGACATATGGGGGTTCACCGATCGGAAGATACGTACTCACCACCCATGAACCGCTGGTCCCCACGACGGCAGGATCAGCGGCGCGGTCGGACGCCGACCAGTTCCGGCAGTCTCCCGAAACGAAGGAAGAGCGATGGCAGACGGTTACCAGGCGGGTGGGGGCTCGGCAGATCCGTACGCCACGTTCTTCCCCGACCTGATCGAGGCGGTGCTGCGCAGGCAGGGCGCGCAGGGCTGGTCCGTCACCCCGGAGGACTTCTGGTGCCACGTCCGCCCGGGCGATGCCGGCGCGGGCCGTAGGCAGGGCTGGAAGCTCCACGTGTCGGCCACCCCGCTCTCCGCGCCGATGGTGCTGACCCGCGCCGCCGAGGTGCTCGTCGCCGCCCGGGCCGCGTTCAAGTTCGCCGGCACACCCGGCCGTCTGACGGAGCTCGTCTCCGACCGCTACGACCGGGGAAGCGGCGGGAAGTTCATCACCGTCTACCCGGCGGACGACGACCACTTCCGGCAGCTGGCCGAGGAGTTGGACCGGGCCACCGCGCCCCTGCCGGGGCCGGGGATCCTCTCCGACCGCCAGTACCGGCCGGGCAGCCTGGTGCACTACCGCTACGGCGCCTTCCGGGGCTTCCCCCGGCTCACCAACGACGGCTCGGCCGAGCCCATGCTGCAGGCTCCCGACGGGAGCTTCGTCCGTGACCGGCGGGCGGCCGGTTTCAGCCCGCCCGCCTGGGCCGTCTCCCCGCTGCCGCCGCCCGAGGAGCCCCCGCCCGCACCCGGGACGAGCGTCCTGCTGAACGACCGCTACGTCGTGCACAAGGCCATCCGACACGCCTACAAGGGCGGCGTCTTCCTCGGCACCGACCAGCGGACCGGACGGGAGGTCGTCATCAAGGAGGCCCGCCGGCACGTCGGGGCCACCCTCAGAGGCACCGACGCGGGCGACCGGCTCGACCACGAGGCGCAGATGCACACGCTGCTCGCACCGCTCGGCCTCTCTCCGAAGGTGTTGGGCGTCTTCGGCCAGGGTGGCAACCGCTACCTCGCGGAGGAGCGCATCGCCGGGCAGACGCTGCGCTCCTGGGTGGTCGAGCGGCTCCGCCCCGATCGGGCCCCGGTGCTGGAGCTCGCCACGCAACTGGTGACCACCGTCGGAGCCGTCCACGAACTCGGCCTCGTACTGGGGGACTTCAGCCCGAACAACGTGATGGTCACGCCGGCCGGCGAGATCCGCCTGATCGACCTGGAGACCATCGCCCGCCCCGGCGAGCCCGTCCTGCGCGTCCACACTCCGGGATTCTGCGCCCCCGAGGTGGTCGACGGCACCCCGAGCGGCCTGGCCCCCGCCCTGGACTCCGACCTCTACAGCCTCGGCGCCGTGCTGTTCCACCTGCTCACCGGCGCCGAACCCGGGCTCGCCCCGGACCGCGGGGCGACGCGCAGCCGTCACGATCGCCACGCCGCCCTGCTGGCCGCCGCCCTCGCCGACCGCCCGGAGCTCGCCGCCTTCCAGCCGCTCGTGCTGGGGCTCATGGCGGAGAGCCGGCACGACCGGTGGAGCCTGGACACGGTCCGCGAGACGCTCGCCGAGCTGCTCGCCGCCGTCCCCTCGGACGCGCCCCCCGCCGACGGGAGCGTCCCCTCCGGCGAGAGCGCCGGGAACGTCCTGGACGACCGGACGGTGGAGCGGCTGCTCTCCGACGGGTTGACCCACCTGATGGACACCATGACCCCGCTGGACCCGGTACGGCTCTGGCCCGCCGACCCCACCGCCGAGCGGACCGATCCGCTGAACGTGCAGCACGGTGCGGCCGGCGTCCTGTCCGTCCTCACCGCGGCCGCCGCACACCGGACGGACCCCCGGCTGCGGGCGACGGTCGCCGAGGCCGCGCAGTGGATCGCCACCCGGGCCGAAGCGGGCGGGCAGCAGCTGCCCGGGTTGCACTTCGGCCGCTCCGGCACCGCCTGGGCCCTGCTGGATGCCGCCCGGCTGCTCGACGACGACGGCCTCGCCGCTCACGCGGCCCGGCTGGCCCGCGAGGTGCCGGTGCGCTGGCCCAACCCCGACGTGTGCCACGGCGTGGCCGGCGCCGGTCTGACCCAGCTCCACTTCTGGCACGAGACCGGCGACAAGGAGTTCCGGGAGCGCGCGACAGCCGCCGCCGAACACCTGCTGACCACCGCCGCGAAGGGCCGGTCCGGGGTGGTGTGGCCCGTCCCCGCCGACTTCGACTCCGAGCTCGCCGGGATCACCCATCTCGGCTTCGCCCACGGCGTCGCCGGCGTCGGCACCTTCCTGCTGCTCGCCGGTCTCGCCGCGGAGCGGGAGGACTTCGTCCACGCCGCCCGGGCGGCCGCCGAGACCCTGCTCGCCACCACACGCGTCCGGGACGGCGGCGCGGGCTGGCCCGTCGAGGACCGCAGCGCCGACGCCCCCGTCCACGCGCCCCACTGGTGCAGCGGCGCCTCCGGCATCGGCACCTTCCTGATCCGCCTCTGGCAGGCCACCGGGGATCCCCGCTACCGCGAGTGCGCCGAACAGGCCGCGACCGAGGTGTACCGCTGGCGGTGGCTGAGTTCGTCGGCCGCCTGCCACGGCCTCGCCGGAAACGCCGAGTACCTGCTCGACCTCGCCGAAGCCCTGGACGACCCCCACCACCGGCGCCGCGCCGAGGAACTCCTCGCCTGCGCCCACGCCCGGCACGTCACCCACGACGGGCTGCTCCTGATCCCCGACGACACCCTCACCAGGGTGGGCGTCGGCTACAACACCGGACTCGGCGGGCCGCTCGGCCTGCTGGTGCGGCTCCGGCACGGCGGGCCACGCCTCTGGCTGCCCGCCCCCGACCCGGCCGGAAGGAGGTGACCACCATGACCAACGACGTCAACGCCCTGCAGCTGCTGGACAGCGAGGAGCAGACCACCACGGACTACGTCTGCTTCCCGTTCAGCATCTTCACGTGCGGCAACTGGAGCTACGGCGACATCTAGCAGATCCACCCGACCAGACCTCACCCGACGAAAGGAAGTCCCATGACCAACGACGTCAACGCCCTGCAGCTGCTGGACAGCGAGGAGCAGAGCACCACGGAGTACATCTGTTTCCCGTTCAGCATCTTCACGTGCGGCAACTGGAGCATCGACGACATGTGAGCCCGACGGGGAAGACGCGAGCACGATCCGATGTGACCGTCCTGCCGGTGCCGGAGACCGGCGACTGCGGCGTGGCCCACACGGACACGTGATCGCGGAACGCCCTACGACCGGCGCGGGCGACCGAGACCCTCTCGGCACCCGCGCCGGTCGCCCGTCTGCCGACCGCCGTCCGCAAGGCCGGTCGGTCCCCGGCGACCGCTCCTCTCCTCTCCTGGCGGGGTGACGGAACCGAGGGGCCGACTGCACCCGACCGGGGTGCCCCGGGTGGTCCGAGGACGGTCCGTCGTAAGGTCCGCCGAGGCAGGCGCTCTTCGAATCCGGCTCTGACCGGATCTGCGTGAAAGCTGCTGACCGGCAGCCCACCCTCGATCTGTCGGGTGCGTCGGAGAAGATGCGGCTGTGAACGACGTCGAGCTTTTGATCAACCGAGTCTTGGCTGCTTCAGCAGCGAGTGACCTGCTCCAGCCCCCGGTTTCCACCACAGAGTTGGCCGAAGCCGAGCGAAAGCTGGGTGGAAACGATCCTGCATTCACGCCGTTGACCTGTGTCTTTCCCGAAGCTCCGGTCAGAGCCTCGAATCCCCCCGCCCGGTGCTCACCGGGTGGCCAGCCCGCCCTCTCGGCCGCCTGACGGCGGCATCAGGTGGTGATGGTGGCGACGGCATCGACCCCGTAGGTGCGGGCGTAGCCGTTCTCGGTGCCGACGAGGAGTTCGACGACGTCGAAGTAGCGGTCCCAGAAGGGGGTTTCACGCAGCGCGTCGACGAGGCGCTGGTAGGCGTGGTGGTCCCGGGCCTCCCACACCCAGACATCGGTGACGCGCGCGGAGTAGAACTCCGTGTCGTAGAAGCGGGACCGGACGCCCGTGACCTGGCCCTCGATCGCGGGGACGACCTGGGTGGTGAAGGCCTCCACCCGCTCCCCGGGGGTCATCGCGAGCCATTCGGGGGTGGTCTTGACGAGCATGAACGCCGTCACGGGCGCTTCGGTTTCCTGAGTGGGCACGGCAGATCCCTTGGAGAATAGGAGTGTGACGGTGCGGTGGGCACCGGGGGTGCGGCGGTTCGTGGTGGGTGTCAGGGGTGGAGGGCGGGCATGAGGGTCTCGGCGCACCACCGCTCGAAGGTGGTGCGGGAGGCGGCGTCCGGGGTGCGCGTGATGCCGGCGTCCAGGCCGTCGTCCTTGGCCTGCTTCATGTCGACGATGCCCTGGACGAACGCCTCGTTGAGGCCGTAGCCGACGAGGGTGTCGCGCAGGTCGTGGGGCTTCTGGCGCTCGTAGCGGACGGGACGGCCCAGCTGCTCGCCGATGATGCGGGCGAGGTCGTCCGGGGATAGGTCCTCGGGACCGACGACCGGGACGTCGGCCGTGCCGGTCCAGGAGCGGTCCAGCAGCAGCCGGGCGGCGACTGCGGCGATGTCGGCGACTGCGACCATGGGGGCCTTGCGGTCGGCGGCGACGACATCGGTGAAGACGCCGTTCTCGCGGATCGAGCCGGCCTCCTCCAGGAGGTTCTCGAAGAAGGAGGGACTGGCCAGGGCCCGGTAGGCCGCACCGGTGCCCGCGATGAGGTCGTCCATGGCGAGGGAGGCGGTGACGAGCCCGGCGCGGCCGGCGACCGCGGTTCCGCGGCCGAGGGCGGAGACGCCGACGACGTGGCCGACGCCGTGGGCGGCGAGCGCGTTCGCGGCGGGGAGGGTGAAGCCGGAGTAGGCGTCGTGCGGGGCCAGGGAGGCGTCCGGGGGGACGAGCCAGAAGACGGCGTCCGCACCCTCGAAGGCCCGGTCGACGACCTCGGCGGTGCCGTGCGAGCCGCTGACGACCTCGACGCGCTCGCGCACCGCGTCGGGAAGCCGGGCGGGGTCGCGCACGATCACCCGCAGTTCCTCGCCCCGGACCGGGGCGGACCGCAGGAGCAGGGGCAGCAGGTGGCGGCCGATGTTCCCGGTGGGAGCAGTGATGACGATCATGAAAACCTCGTGGGTCGTGCCGGTGGGGTACGACCTCATCCTGCTGAGGACCGAGGTGTTGCCACAATGGGAACTTCAGCAACGGATCATTGCCTGGAACGGAATTACTCTGGTGAACAGCCCGGACCCCGTCATCGACGCCAATCTCGCCGTCGCGCTGGACGCCCTGCTGACCGAGCAGAGCGTGACCCGCGCCGCCGAGCGCCTGCACACCTCCCCCGCCGCCATGAGCCGCACCCTCGCCCGCCTGCGCCGCATCCTCCAGGACCCGCTCCTGGTCCGGGCCGGACAGGCCATGGTCCCCACCCCCCGCGCCCAGGCCCTGCGCGACGAAGCCGCCACGGTGGTGCGCAGTCTCGGAGCACTGCTCTCCCCCGGCACCGGCGTCGACCCCGGCTCGCTGCGCAGCACCTTCACCCTTCAGGCCGCCGACCTGGTCGGCGCGGCACTCGCCCCCGGACTGCTGCGACTCGCCCGGCAGGAGGCCCCCGGGGTCTCGTTGCGCTTCAGGGCCGAGGACCTGGAGGCGGGACCGGCCCTGCGCGAGGGCCGGATCGATCTGGAGATCGGATCCATCGACCACGTCGACCCCGAGACCCAGGTCGAGGAACTGGTCACCCTGCGCATGGTGCTGGCCGTCCGCCCCGGCCATCCCCTCACCGGGGACGCCCTGACCCCGGAGCGGCTCGCCGCCGCCGAGCACGTCGCGGTCAGCCGACGCGGCCGGTTCACCGGGCCCCTCGACACCGCCCTGGCCGAGCGGAACCTCCGCCGGCGGGTCGCCGTCGTCCTCCCCAGCCACCTGGCCGCGATGACCCTCGCCGCCCGCAGCGACATCGTCTGCCTCGTCCCCGCCACCGCCCCCGACGCCGCACCCTCTCCTCTCACCGAGACCGCCACCGCCCTCGGGCTCCAACTCCTCGACGTCCCCCTGCCGCTGCCACCGCTGACCATCGGCATGGCCTGGCACCCCCGCCACGCCGCCGACGGCTCCCACCGCTGGCTCCGCGACGCCGTCCGCCGGACCGTTCGCACGACCGACGGGACGAACGCCTGACGGACCCTCGGGGGCCGGATCCCCGGGGCCCGCGGAACGGTCAGGCGGCGCGGCAGAGCACTCCGGGACCGGCCGGCGCCGAGGTGCGGGCCATGGTCACCGGAACGGGAACGGGATGGGGAAGGGAACGAGCGGTGCGGACGGCGGCCGCGGCCTGCGAGCGGTTCCGCGCGAAGACGACGAGGCGCAGCACCGCGAACCGGGCGACACCGGCGAGTGCGGAGGCGGACAGGTAGACGACCTGTTCGAGCACCGCACCGGGCGCTGCCACCAACTGCTGCAGGGCGAACATCGCCGCACAGGTGACGGCGTAGGCGGCCGCCGCGGATCCGGCCGACTGCGCGTGCTGGCGCCAGGTGGCGCGCCCGCCGGCGCCGAAGGTGAAGCGTGCGTGCAGTTCGGTGGCGAGGAGCGTGGAGAGCACGGTGATCAGGGCGTTGGCCAGGACCCAGGGAATCCGGGAGGCGAGGGCCGTCACGGCGAAGCTGGAGGCGAGCCCGACCCCTCCGCCGCAGAGCACGAAGCGGGCGAAGGCGGCGAAGGCACCGGGTGCCGCCTGCTGCTGGCTCTGTGCTGTCCCCATGATCCGACCCCTTAGATGGCTCACCCCGGCGAAACGCGCGCCCATCGGTCCACGGGGCCGAGGAGCGCGCCATTCATGGTGCCATGATGGCACATCCATGGTGCCATGGCGAGCCATATGTGGCGGCGAACGTGACACCATGCACTCCGGGCCATGGTCGCCGGTGCAGGTCCCGGTCGTCGGCGCGTTGTTGACTCGCCGTCGACGCGCCGCTTCCAACCTGACGGGACAGCACGCCTCACCGACACGGGACGCCCGGCTCCAGCCATCGCGCGAGTGCGTCATCATGACGCCACAGGAGACCGGACGATCCCGGCGCCGGCTGCACACCGACCCCGGTCCGTCCGGCTGGCGGACGAGTGGGCCGGCCCGGTCCCGGTGTCGGTCATACTTCCGCCGGGTCGGAGCTGGGCCGGACCGGGCTGATCGGGGATGTTCACATGGGGAACGGCACATCCGACAGGGGCGAACTCGGGCAGCTGCTGTACGGGCTGCGCACCGACGCCAAGCTCAGCCAGGAGCAACTGGCCCACGCCGCAGGGGTGAGCGTCCGCGCCTTGGCCGACCTGGAACGCGGGCGGGCCCGGGGACCGCGGCGCCGGACGGTACGGGCGATCGCCGACGCCCTGGGGCTGGACGAGGTCGGCGGCCGGGCGTTGGAGAGGGCCGCCGCGGCGGGCCGGCCCCGCCCACCGGTGGACGGCGCACCGGCGATCCGCGGTGCGCTGGCGCTGCCTCGTGACATCGCGGACTTCACCGCGCGCGGTCCGGCGCTGGACCGGCTGCGTTCGCTGGTGGAGCGCGCCGACGGGGAGCACGCGCCGGTTGCCGTGATCTCCGGGGAGCCGGGACTGGGGAAGACGTCGTTCGCCGTGCACGCCGCGCACCGGCTGGCGGAGCACCATCCGGACGGACAGTTCGCCGTCGACCTGCACGGCATGGGGCGGGAGCCGACATCCGTGCGGGACGCCCTCGCGGCGCTGCTGCGCGCGGCGGGGGTGGCGGAGAGCGCGGTGCCCGCCGGGACCGGGGACCGCTCGGGACTGTGGCGCTCCGTCGTGCGTGACAGACGGGTGCTGGTGCTGTTGGACGACGCGGCCGGTGAGGAGCAGGTCCGTCCGCTCCTACCCGGCGCCGGGCGTTCGCTCACGATCGTCACCAGCCGGCAGGCGCTGGCCGGTCTCGAGTCGGTCCACCGCTGCGACCTGGGGGTGCTGCGGCGGGAGGAGGCGGTCGAGCTGATGACGAGGATCGTCGGCCCGGAGCGGGTCGGGCGTGAGGCGCAGGCCGCCCGCGACATCGTGGACCTGTGCGGGCTCCTGCCGCTGGCGGTGCGGATCGCCGGCCAGCGGCTGGCGGCCAGACCCGACGAGCACCTGGGCAAGCTGGCAGCCCGGCTCGCCGACGAGGGGCGGCGTCTGGACACGCTCCAGGCCGGCAGTCTGCAGGTGCGGGCCGTCTTCGCGCTCTCCTACCGACAGCTGGGGCCGGCCGCCCGGCGCGTCTTCCGGCGGGCGGCCCTGGCAGCCGGTCCCGACCTCAGCCCCGAGGTCGCCGCCCTGCTCGCCGACCTGCCGATCGCCCAGGCCGCCCGATGCGCGGAGGAGCTCACCGACGCGGGCCTCCTCCAGCCCCACCCCACCGCCGAGCGCTATCGGTTCCACGATCTCCTCAAGGTGTTCGCCGGGGAGCAACTGGCCGCCGAGGACGGGCCCGAGGGCTCCCGCTCGGCGCTGGACCGGGCCGACCGCTGGATCCTGCGACGGGCCTGCGCGGCCGCGCTCCGCTTCGACGCCGACCACCACCAGGACGCGCCGCACGGCGATCCCGACCCGGACTCCCGCCCCGCCGACAGGGACGCGGCACGGGCCTGGCTGGAGGCCGAGCGTGCGAGCTGGCTCGCCGCCCTGCGCCGCGCCGCGCACGCCGGGCGCCACCGGGAGGTGATCGACACCGCGGAGGCGATGCACTGGTTCTCCGATCTCAACCAGCACTGGGAGCTGTGGGCCGAGGTCTTCCGGCGCTCCTCCGACGCGGCCCGCGCACTCGGCAACCGCAAGGAGGAGGCGGTCCACCTCAACTACCTGGCCTGGGCGTACAACATCTGTGTCTACGACCACCACGCGGCGTTGGCCGCGGCCGTCGCCGCACTGACCGCGGCCCGCGAGGTCGGTGACGAGCTCCAGGTCGGCTGGGCCCTGGGCTACGGTGCGGGAGCGCTGAGCCGTACCGGGCGGGTGGCCGAGTCGATCGCGTGGCTGCGGGAGGCGGCGGCCTGTCTCGGCGCGCTCGGCTCCGTCCAGGCCCACCTCGGTGAGTTGTCCGTCCTCAACACGCTGGGCAACACCCTGCGCCAGCACGGTCGGGCGGAGGAGGCCCTGGAGGTCCACCGGCGCGCGGAGGTGATCTGCCGCACCGGCACTCCCGGGCGATCGGCCCACCTCGCCGAGATGTACGGCGCCATCGTCCAGCAGAACATCGGCAACGACCTCGCCGCCCTCGGACGCTGGCACGAGGCCGAACCCGAGCTGTCCAGCGCCCTGGCGCGGTTCGACGCGCGAGACGTGAAGGCGTGGAGTGCACCGGCGCTACTGGACCTCGGCCGTGTTCTTGCCCGACTGGGCCGCCACCGGGAGGCCTTCGAGATCCTGACGGCTGCCCGCGAGGCCCTTGACGCGCTCAACAGCCCGCGCCGGCAGGAGGCCGCCGCCGAACTCGACGCCCTCGGGGCGGTCCGCTGACGCCGGTGCCCGCGGATTCCCCTTCCGGCCCCGAACGGCCGGGGAACGGGCGGGTCCGGGCCGGTGTTCCCGGGCTCGAAGGGCCGGGAACGCACCGGAAGTTGACCGCCGGGCGGTAGTTCTGCCGGTTCAACCGCCTGGCCGCCGATCGGATCGCCGTGATCCACTTCAGGTGCCCGGGCCCGCGGGCACCGCCGGCCCGGCACACCCTGCCGGTCCCCGGCCCGCCAGACATCACCGACCGGAAGGACACCTGATGACCGAGCAGACCATCCGCCTGGGCACCCGCGTCCTGCGTGCCCTCTCGGGCAGCAGTGCCCCGCGCGCGGTCCTCGCCGGTGCCGCCGCGGGCCTCGGCGCCTACCGAGTACTGCACGCCCGGCCCTCGGGAATCCGCGTCACCCTCGCCCTGACCGTCGCCGGCCTCACCGCCGCAGGGGCCGACCGGCAGGCTCGCCGCCACCCTGGCCGCCGGGAGCCCGGTACCGAGCGGCGCACGGCGCCGTCCCCGCCCCTGCGGGCGTCGGCATCGGCGCGGCTCACCGCCGACGCCCTCGCCCACGCCGCCGTCCAGGCCGCCTCCGACGCCCACGCGCTCGACCGCGGCGGCGGGGCGCTCACCAGGCCGGGCAACTGGCAGGGGCTGGAGGACGGCTCCGCCACCTTCGAACTCACCCCGACCGCGCACCTGCGCTACAGCCCCGCCGACCGGGGCAGCGGGCTCCCCGGCGACCACGGCCACGACCACGGCCACGGCCACGGCCACGACCGACCGCACCGCTACGAGCTGCTCGTCGAGCACGAACGCCCCGTGGTCGTCACCACCGTCACCCAGCTCGCCGGCCTCCTCCGGCGCCACACCGCCGGCCGCCCGCTGGACGGCGGCGACCCGGTCGCACCGGGGCCACTCCCCCGGCCGAGGCACCGCCACCACCGCCGCCTCGGGCAGGGGCGGCCACTGCGACCGGCGCCGCGACCGGCCTGCCGGAGCCAGGCGGACGGGCCGCGCTGAGGGCACTGCGGAACGCCACGGCCGGCTGTCGTGGACGGAACCGGTTTCAGCGCGCACTGCCGATGCCGCGGTCGGCGGCGGCGCCTTCGAGCATCAGCGTGGTCTCCTCGATCCGGCAGAACCGGCCGTCGGGCCCGAGCTCGCCGAACAGGTACACCTCCATCCGCACGGTGGAGCCGTCCGTCTTCGTGATGTGGGCGGTGTGCCGGTCGGCGTACCTGCTGCCGTCGTAGAGCTCGTCGTGGACCTCGACGTGACCGTCGGCGACGACGGTGCGCAGGTGGGCGATGTGGTCGAGGAACTCGGCGCGGTCGGCCCACTCGCCGTCCGTGCGCTGGCGGTACTCGGGGGTGAAGTGGCGGTCGGCGGCCTCGGGCACGGTGAGGTCGCGGTTGAACAGGAGGTCGGTCAGGGCGGCCTCGATGCCGGTACGGGTCATGGGACTACCTTTCGGGATGCGGGAGTTCGCGAGATGCGTGCGCCACGCACGCTTCTCCTGAACTGTAGCACCCGATGCGTGCGCCGCGCACGCTAATCTGGTGGCATGAAGTCTGCTGGCATGAACCACGAGGTGGGCAACGAGATCGCGGATGCGCTGGGCGTCCTGCTGCGGCGCACCACGCGCACGCGGCTGCACCAGCGGCTGACCGAGGGCCTGGGCGACGAGCTGGACGAGCTGACGTACCCGGTGCTCAGCGCCCTGGCCCGGACGGGGCCGAGCAGCGCCGCCGACCTCGCACCGGAGGTCGGGCTCGACCGCTCCGGCGTCACCCGCCGCGCGTCCCGCCTGGAGGACGCCGGCCTGGTCCGGCGCGAGCCGGACCCGCGCGACCGGCGTGCGCAGTTGCTCGTCCTGACCGAGCAGGGCCACCGGGCCGTGGCGGAACTGCGCGAGCGGCTGGCCGCCCACATCACCGCGAGCCTGGCCGCCTGGCCGCCCGGCGAGGCCGAGGCGTTCGCCCGCAGCCTGCACCGCTTCACCCGCGAGGGCCCGTTCGCGTAGCGGACCACCCACGAGGTGGGCCGGCACCACCCCCGCCGTGGACGGCCCGCCGCGGGGGCGGGCAGACCGTCCTGCCCGCCCCCGCCAGGCCTTCGAACGCCGGGCCGCCCGGACGACGCGACGGCCCGGCCCCGGGCGCCCGGCCCGGATCAGGCCTGGGCGAGCAGCGGATCGTAGGCGCTGGAACGCTGACGGCCCGCCATGAAGGCGAGGAAGTCCTTGACGAACGCGGCCCGCGTGTACGTCCCGTCCGAGTCGAGCAGTTCGCGTCGGAAGCCGGTGCGGAACAGGGCACGGTACTCGTCCGCGTCGATGGTCTGGTTGCCGTCGGCGTCGGTCACGTCGAACAGCACCTCGGCGACCCGGATCAGGGCCGGACCGGCGAGGGAGGGGACCGCCTCCGCGTACTCCTGCCGGCTGATCCGGCCGTCACCGTCCGTGTCGAGCGTCGCCTGGAGCTCCCGCCACCAGGCGGCATAGGCGGCGTAGAGCCTGGTCTCCTCCGGCTCGTCGAGGTCGAGTCGACCGGACAGTTCGCGTGCCATGGCCGCGAGGTCGGGCCAGTCCAGGTAACCGTTCCCGGTCTGGTCCAGTACGTCGTCGAAGAACTCCTCGGCGCCGCGCCGTCCCGCGCCGCCCGACGCCGGCCGCCCGGACGACCCGCCGGGGCCGGGCCCGTCGGACTCGTCCGACAGGGGGGTGATCAGTCGCAGCAACGCACCGAAGCGCTTCATCCCGTCGCCCACGGCGGCCAGTGTCCTGACCCTGGGATCGTCGCTGTCGGGTGACAGCGAGAGCAGGTCGATGAGGTTGTCGGCGGTGATCCAACCGTCCGGCAGCAGACGCGCCGCGCCCAGGGCCAGGTAGGCGCCCTGGGTCAGCGCCTGGGCGCCGGGGATCTCGGTCAGTCCGGCCCGCCTGCGGAACGCCTCCGGCAGGGAGGCGACCGTGACCACGCCGATCGTCGGCCCCGCCAGGGCGCGCCCGGCGGCCCACAGCGTGGGCACGCCCTCCAGCAGGGGCGGCGCCGGAAGGTGGTCGAAGAGGTGGTACAGGATGGTGCGCAGCGCCTCGGTGTTCTCCAGCTCCTCCTCGACCACCCGGTCGTAGTACGGCCAGAAGTCCCGCAGGGACTCGGGGAGGTGGCCGGAGGGGTCGCCCATCACCGCCTGGAAGGCCCGGAACTGCGCGTACAGCTCCTCCATCGCGGCCTGGTCGAGCGGCCGCCCGCTCCAGCGGAACATGGTGACGGCGCTCTCGAACATCGTGGCGACCACCCACGCGCGGGCATCCGGGTCCATGGCGTCGTAGGGCCTGCTCGCGGAGTCGGTGCCGTTCAGTCGGGCGTGCATCCGGTTGAGCCGGGCCGCCTCCCGGTCCCGCGCCGGTTCGTCCGTACCGGTCATGCGCTGCAGGCTGCGCAGGGTGTTGGTCAGCCGGCGCCAGGGGTGCGTCACGAAGGTGGAGCTGTCGACCAGGGCCGCGCCGATCTGCGGGTGTGCGGCCTCCAGGACCGTCGCCCGAATCATCGCCACCGCCCAGCACGGGTCGTCGAAGAGCCGGTGGAACCGCGTCCCCGGGCCGAACAGTGCTCCCGGCCGCGCAGCGGACTCGGTTTCCGGGGCGGTGCTCTCCGCGCCGCCCGGGTCGGTGCCGGTCGTCTGGGTCACGATCCGGGTTCTCCATTCGTGTCGGCCGCCACGCCGCCGAAGCGGCGGTGGCGTCGCTGATAGGTGTTCAGGCACTCCAGGAAGTGCGTGGCGCGGAAGTCGGGCCACAGCACCGACGGGAAGACCCACTCGGCGTAGGCGACCTGCCAGAGCATGAAGTTCGAGATGCGCTGCTCCCCGGAGGTCCGGATGACGAGGTCCACGTCCGGGGTGTCGGGGAACGGCAGGTGGGCCGCGAAGCTGTCCTCGTCCACGGCCTCGGGCGCCGCGCCGCTGCGGATCAGTGAGCGCGCGGCCTCGACGATGTCCCGGCGCCCGCCGTGGTCGAACGCCACGGTCAGCGTCATGCCCCGGTTGCGGCTGGTGAGCGTCGTCAGGTCCGCGAAGTCGCGGGCCAGTTCGGCCGGGATCCGCGAATCCGCGCCCCCGAGGAAGCGGCAGCGGATGCCACGCGCGTGCAGCAGTGGTGCGTGCTTGCGCACGACCCGGCGCACCAGGCGCAGGAGGTAGTCGACCTCCTCGCCGGGGCGGCGCCAGTTCTCGGTGGAGAACGCGTACAGGCTGAGCCACCGGACGCCGGCCGACCGGGCCGCCTCGATGACGTCGATCACCGTCGCCTCGGCCGCACGGTGACCGGAGGTGCGTGGCAGATCACGCCGCGCCGCCCAGCGGCCGTTTCCGTCCATCACGCACGCGACATGACGCGGCGTCGTGTCCGACCGCCCCCCGCCGGCCGGCCGGGGCACGGCCGCTCCCACGGGCGGGGCGGGACCCCCGAAGACCTGATCGACCGCCACTGCCGCCCCCTCCGCTCGCCACCGGCCCGCGATCCCCGCGAACCCGTCAGCAGCGTGCCGGGGCCCGGCCCGGCGTGTCCGGCGTTCCGGGGATCTTCACCCGATCAGGTAACGCCGGCCGGATACGGCGCCGCGGCGCCGGCCGGCCGCGGCGGGAGCTGCTGCTCGGTCCACAGGGTCTTGCCCTCGGCCGTGAAGCGGGTGCCCCAGAGCTGCGCGAGCTGGGAGACGATGAACAGTCCGCGCCCGCCCTCGTCGACCGTGCGGGCATGGCGAAGGTGCGGCGCGGCCAGGCTGTGGTCACGGACCTCGCAGGTGAGCATCCGGTCGTTGATCAGCCGCAGTTCCAGCGGCGGGGCCCCGTAGCGGATCGCGTTGGTGACCAGCTCGCTGACGATGAGTTCGGTGTTGAACGCCGTCTCCTCGTCCACCCGCCAGGCCTCCAGGCGGGCACGGACGTGGGCCCGGGCGGTGGCGACGGCCGCCGGGACGGCCTCCAGCGGCCAGACGGCGACCCGGTCGGCGGGGAAGGCGCGGGCGCGGGCGAGGAGGAGCATCGCCTCGTGCCGCCGGTCGCTCGCGTGGAGCCGGTAGAGGACGTCGTCGCACAGCTCCCGCAGCGGGCGATCGGCGTCGGCGTGCACCCCCTGGAGGGCCGCGGGGATGCCGGCCGGCGCCTCGTCGGCGTCCGGTACGCCGGCGAGGACCAGGGTGCTGCCCTCCGGGAGCTCGAAGGTCGTGGCGGCGAACGGCGTGCTGTCCGTCCCGCCCAGCGGCGGCCCCGCCGGGATGTCGGGGACGTCGACGGTCCCGTCGGGGCGGACGATCACGGGCGCCGGTTGACCACCGGCCCGCGCCGCCGTGCAGCTGTGGGTCAGCGGGTCGTAGACGGCGTACACACAGTTCGCCGCCAGCGCCTCGCGGTGCAGCGGATCGGTCGGCGGGAGCGAGGCCCGTTCGGCGGCCAGGAAGCGGGACGCGTCGTGCAGGCGCGCCAGGAGCTCGTCGGGTTCGAGGTCGAAGGCGGCCAGCGAATGGATGACCGTGCGCAGCTGCCCCATGGCGGCGGTGGCGTTGATGCCCGTCCCGGCGACGTCGCCGACGACCAGCGCGGTACGGGCGCCGGAGAGCGCGAGGGTGTCGTACCACCCGCCACTGCCCGAGGGGCTCAGGGGCGCGACGGCGGTCTCCAGGGCGACGTGCGAGACCAGGCGCCGGGGCAGCAGATGCCGCTCCAGGGTCGCCGCGATGGCGTGCTCGCGCGTGTAGCGGTGGGCGTTGTCGATGCACAGCGCGGCGTGGTCGGCGATCTGGCGCGCCACCGCGAGGTCGTCCTCGCGGAACGCGGCCGTCGGCGCGGTGCGGTAGAGGCTGACCAGGCCGAACACGGTACCGCGCAGTGCGAGTGGCGCGGTGATCAGCGTGTGGGCGCCGGAGCTGCGGATCGCCGTGGCGTGCGCCGGGGCGGCCGCCAGCCAGGACGGGTCCGCGCCGAGGGCGACCCTCCGGGGCTGCAGGTCCGCCAGGGACAGCGCGAACGGGGTCGGCGCCGGGATGGCTCGGACGTCTCCGACCGGGTGCGCCTGCGGCGGGTGCCCGCCCGCGCTGCTCCGGAACGCGAGGCGGCGCAGGGGAACGTCGGTGGGCAGCGGGGCGAACGGAGGGTCCTCACCGCGCACCACCGCGTCCACCACCTCCACGACCGCGACGTCCGCGAAATCGGGCACCAGTACGTCCACCAGCTCCTGGCAGGTCACCACGGTGTCCAGGGTCCGCCCCACGCTCCGGTGGACGGCCTCCAGCAGCGCCAGGCCGGAGCGGGCCCGCTCGCGGTCGGTGACGTCGACCACCGCGATGGCGAGCCCGAGCGCCCGGCCGTGCCGGTCGGCCAGCCGGAAGGCCGAGATCGAGTGGAGGTGCTCGTCCTGCGGAGCCTGCCGAGGGCGGATCCGGATGATGCGGTCCAGGACGGGGACACCGGTCTCCAGCACGCCGCGGGCCACCGCCTCCGCCTCGGCCGGGTCCGCCAGGTCGTACACCTCGGTGAAGCGGTGGCCGAGGAAGTCCTCCGCGCGGATCCCCCGCATGGCGGGCGTGGCCGTGTTGATCCGGACGACCCGCAGCTCGGTGTCGAGCACGTGCAGGCCCACCGGTGACAGGGTGAGCAGGGCGTCCAGCACGGCCTCGTTCACCGGACCGGGGCCCGCGTCATGCTCGCCTCGCGTCACCTACCGTCGCCTCCTGGGGTGGGCTCGCCGACCGCCGACCGCCGAGGGCCGCACTCCAAGGTGTATCGCCCCGCACCGGACTCCGCGACTCGCCCGACCGGAGGTCCGGCGCCCACGCCCGTCCGGGCGGCGCGGGGCCTCCCGAGGAGCGCGGCCGGGGAGCGCGCGCCACCACGGCTCCCCCGGGGTCACCCCTTCGGCTGGGGTACCTCGCCGGAGCCGCCCACCCGGAGTCCGGCCTTGCTCAGCGATCGCAGCGCCACGAGCAGGAAGGCGATGTCGTCCAGCAGGACGGGGTCGGGCAGCAGGTCCACGGGGCTGACCAGATAGACGATCGACGCCCAGAAGAGGACCTTCTTCGACATCGGGATGCCGGACGCCCCCAGCAGCCGCCGGGCCCGTACCAGCTTGACCACCAGGACGGCCGCCACCGCCAGGGTGGCCAGCACCAGGCCGCCCCCGACCACCCACCAGAACACGCTCGTGCCGTCCATCCGAACCACCTTCCACTCGAAGCCTCCCCGGGAGCCTGCCCCGCTTTCGGCAGACCGCGCGCGCTCGGGCGACGTCGACCTTCTCCTCGACGATACGGGCACCGCCGGGCCGACGTCCGGTCCCCCACCGTTCGCGGGCGTGCGCCGCCGCGCGAGCACCGCGGGGCTTCCCGTCGCGGCGGCGTTCCGCGCGGGCGCGAACGCGCCCGTGCGGCGTGGCCCGGCCGATCCCGGTGGGCCGGACCTACCGCCGGCTCGGGGCGGTGGTCGGCGGGGCGTCCAGGACGGTGAAGCGCAGGCCCGCGGCGGTCAGGCGGTCGATCAGCACGGTGCCCATCGCCACCGCCGGGGTGACCTGGCCGGCGGTGGCCGGCAGCTCGTCGAAGGCGAGGCTGAGAGCCGACTCGGCGAGCATCTTGGCGGTCTCGGTGTAGCCCGGGTCGCCGCCGGACACCTCGGTGAAGAGCCGGCGCCCGGGGCCGGCGTCGCCGACGAAGCGGACGGTGAACCACGAGGCGGCGCGCCTCTCGGCGCTGGGCCCGACGCCGGGCTTGCGCAGGCCGGTCAGCGTCCGCCGCAGTGACGGCAGCTGCGCGGCGAGCGCCAGCAGGGCGAGGCCGGCGCCACCGGCCAGCAGCACCGGCAGCCGCCGGACCGCCGCGTAGTGGCCGTAGCGGAAGGCGGTGCCGTAGTCGGGCCGTGCCGCGGCCGAGCGGGCGACCACCAGCGGATCGATGGTGGGCAACGGCACCGCCCAGGCGCGGGCCTCGGCCGAGCGCCGGACCGGGCCGGCCTTGGCGCTGATCCTGCGGCCGGCCGGCCAGGGGTCGGCGGCGCGGCGCCGGCGAGCCGCCCGGGCGGCCGCCCCTCGACGGGACAACACGGTCAGCGCCGAGGCGAAGGTGCCACCGGACGGCATCCCGCCGGCCCGAACGAAGCCCCGCACCGACACCGCGGAACCGTCCGGCAGGACGCCGAGCTCGCGCATCCGTTCCAGGGTGAACAGCACCCCCAGGTCGTGCGGCACGGAGTCGAAGCCGCAGGAGTGCACCAGCCGCGCACCGGTCTCGACGGCCCGGCGGTGGTGCAGCAGGTACATCCGGTCGACGAACTCGGGCTCGCCGGTCAGGTCGAGGTAGTCGGTACCGGCGTCCGCGCAGGCGGCGACCAGCGGCTCACCGTGGTGGAGATAGGGGCCGACGGTGGAGACCACCACCCGGGCCGCGGTCGCCACCTCCCGCAGGGAGGCGGGATCGGCGGCGTCCGCGGCCAGCAACGGGAGGTCGGCGCAGCCGGGGCTCAGGGTCGCGAGGCGTGCGCGCAGCGCCTCCAGCTTGGCCCGGTTGCGGCCGGCCAGCGCCCAGCGGCAGTCGGCCGGCGCGTGCCGGGCCAGGTACTCGGCGGTCAGCGCGCCGGTGAAGCCGGTGGCGCCGAACAGGACCAGGTCGTACGGGCGTTCGGCATCCATGAGGAATCCCTACCGGCTGGTAATGACGGGGCGCCTCACGCTAGGGACCGGGCGGCCCGGCGTCAACCACCGCCGGCCGACCGGGACGGTGGCCGCGCCGCAGACTTCCGGTGCCGCAGACTCCTGGTGCTGCGGACTCCCGGTGCCGCGGCAGGTGGCCGCAGCACCGGTGACCGTCACCCGATCAGACCGGTCCGCCGGGCGAGCCACGGGATCTCGCGTTCGAAGGCGGTGCCGAAGACGGTCCACCCGTGGCCGCCCGGGACCAGCTCGAACGTGGTGGTCATCCCGGCCGCGAGAACGGCCGTCCGGACGTTCTCCAGCTGGGGCCGGAACTCGGAGTCGTCCTCGCCGACCAGCAGGGCGACGGCCGTGTCCGGGAACTTCCGGCCGGCCATCACCTGGAGGGGATCGACCGCGTCGAAGCTGGCGCTGTCCCCGCCGTAGGCCTCCTCGATGGTCTCGGCCCGGGTCCCCAGGGTGGGCTCGTCCTGGCCGGAGATGTCGAGCACGGTGCCGAAGTGGTCCGGGTCGTTGACGCCCAGCTGGAGTGCGCAGGTGCCGCCCATCGACGCCCCGCCGACCGCCCACGAGTCCCGGCCCGTGGCCGTCTGCAGGTTCTGGTGGATCCAGTCGGGAACGTCGACGGTCAGGTAGGTGTACGTCTGGGCGATCCGCGAATCCAGGCAGAGCGTGTTGTTCCAGGTCGAGCCGAGCTGGTCCGCCATGACCACGATCGGTGCGAGCCCGCCGTGCTCGGCCGCGAAGGCGTCCAGCTGCTCGTTCACCTGCCCCCCGAACACCCAGTCCCCCGGAGTCCCCGGCTGCCCGGAGAGCAGGATCAGCACCGGCAGCAGCGGTCGCGGGGTGGCCTCGTAGGCGGGTGGGAGGTAGATGTACGCGTCGCGCGCTTCGAAGCCGGACCGGCTCCCCGGGATCGGCACCTCCCGGACGCTGCCCTTGGCCGGCAGGTCAGCCGGAGGCACCCAGACCTCGGACAGCGGCCGTCCGGGCGGAGCGGCCGTCGTCGACGCGACCTGGGGCGGGATCGACCGCTCGGTCCGGGTCAGCCAGGGCGCGAGCGCGACCCGGCCGGTGGGGAACTGCCCGAATCCGATGTTGACCTGCGTGACGGCCATCAGCGCCACCAGGGCGCCGAGGCCGATCGCGAGCAGCCGACGCCGCCACGTCAGACCGCTCATCCGGTGGACGACGAGGGAGAGTCCCAGCAGGGCGGCTCCCGTCCAGCCGACGACCTGAAGGGGGATCCCTCCGGGGAAGGGGAACCACCATTCGTCGACCACGAAGGTGAGCAGGGCGAGCAGCGCCGCGGCCGTGCCCAGGGCGGACGGCAGCCGGACCCTCCACCAGCGGCGGCCGCGACCTACCGCGAGCACGAGCAGCGCGGCCCAGCCCGTCGCGAGGACGACGTACGGGAGCGGGCCGGTGGTGAGCGGCCAGTCGATCGGATTCCAGGGGGCGGCGAACGTGGATGCTGTCATGCGGCTGTGTGCCCGGTCGAGCTCCGCACCGTGCGATCACCGACGACAGTGCTGACCCGAGTCCTTGTCGCCGCCCGGCCCGGCCCGGACGAACCCCCGGCGTGCTCAGCGGCTCGACAATGACTGCTCCGGGAAGTCCTTCCGGTCGGATGGTCGAGGTGGATTCTTCCCGTGCGCGGCAGTGAGCCGTTGCACCGGACATGTACGCCGTACACGGCCGACCTTGACGCGTGGTCGGAACCACGGGTCGGCCGGGCCACGGCACTCCACCAACCTACCGGTGGCCCGAAGTCGTCGACTGGGCGGGTGGACGGCTACCGCCTGCGGTGCGGCTGACGGTGCCGCAGGTGACGGGTGTGCCCGTTCGGATCCCGAACGGGCACACCCGCGGCTGCCGTCCTACTTCCAGGGGTCGCTGAACGACCGGCCCGGCACCGGCTTGGCCACGAGCGCCACCGCGATGAAGAAGTTCACCTGCCCGATCGCGAACATCAGGGTGGCGAGCGCCCTGGCGTCGTAGTGCTCGGACACCCGGGCGTAGAGCTCGTCGGACACCCTCTCGCCGTGGGCCGACGGCTGGAGCACCGCCTCCACCAGGGCCAGCGCGGCCCGCTCGGCGCCGGTGAAGTACGGCGAGTCCGGCCAGGACGCGACCGAGGTGATCCGCTCCTCGGACTCGCCGGCCTTGCGCAGGAAGCCCGTGTGCAGCACGGTCAGGTAGGTGCTGCCGACGATCTGGCCGGCCCGCAGCTGGACCAGGCTGATCGTGCCGCGCGCCACCGAGCCGTTGCCGGTGGCCCTGAACAGCGCCGCCGACACCTCCGCCAGCTCCGGGACGAGCTGACCCGGGTCCTCCGACATCCGCGGACCCATCGGCACCTCTGTCGTGATCGAACGTGTCTCCATGGCCATCTCCCAGGGGTCTCGGCAGTTGCTGTCACTGCTCCGACGGACGGCGGCCGGAAAGTGTGACAGGGCCCGGAGAACTCGCCGCCGCGCCGATCGGCGACGGCCGCCTGCCCGGTCGGGACGGGCCCCCTCGCGGCTCGTGGCCGGCCCGGGCCCACCCGCTCGCTCGCTCGCAGCGACGCTCCGGTCCCGCGCGCGGACCACTCCGGTGTCCGGACCGCTCCGGCGTGCGGCGGGTCGCGGAGGGGGCGTGCGGAAGCAGTGGCCCGCCTTCCTCTGGTCACTGGTCCCGATGCCGCGCCACCCTGGTGCCGGGGACGGGCAGCCGGCCGTCGGAGGAGGGGCTTGATGGGAACGCGTACGCACGGGTCGGACGGCCGTTGGGAGAGGGCCGTGGTCATCGGCGGCGGATACAGCGGTCTCGTGACGGCCCGCGTGCTGACCGGCTGCTTCCGCGAGGTCGTCGTCCTGGAGCGGGACCGGGTGGACGGGGACACCGGCGTCCACCCGCACGCCCCGCAGGGCAACCACGCCCACGCCATGCTGGCCAAGGGCGCGGAGGTCCTGGAGACGCTCTTCCCCGGCCTGCGCGCGGAGCTGCTGGACCTGGGTGCGCCGGTCTACGACTACGGGGAACGGATGAGTTTCCTCCAGCCGGCCGGCTACGCCCCGCGGCACCGGACGGGCGTGCGGATCCAGTCGTTCACCCGGGACGAGCTGGAACGCCGCCTGCGGCGCAGGGTGTTGGCGCTGCCCGGCGTGACGCTCCTGGCCTCGGCACGGTGCGAGGGCCTGGTGACGGAGCGCCCCGGGGTCGTGAGCGGGGTGGTGTACCGCACGGCCGGGTCCGAGGAACCGAGCCGTCTGGCGGCGGACCTGGTGGTCGACGCCTCGGGGCGCGCCGGCGGCCTGGACCGCCGGCTCGAAGCGCTGGGCGTGAGCGTGCCCGAGCCGCGCGTGGTGAAGGCGAAGATCACGTACACCTCGATGAACTTCGCCCGGCCGGAGCAGGACCGCCCGGACTTCGACGCCGCCTACCAGATGACGTTCGCGCCGGGCATCCCGCGCGGGGGCGTCGTCCTGGCCGTCGAGCGGAACCGCTGGACGTGCTCGCTGTTCGGCTTCGACGAGGAGGCGCCGCCGACCGACGACCAGGGCTACCTCGACTTCGCCCGCAGCCTGGCGAACCCCCGGCTGGCCCAGCTCATCGAGCACCGCACCCACCCGGAGCCCACCCACCGGTACGTCAACGCCGACAACCGGTGGAGCCGGTACCACCGGGTCAAGGCCTGGCCCGAACGCCTGCTCGCCGTCGGCGACTCGGTCTGCGTGTTCAACCCGGTGTACGGCCAGGGGCTCACCGTGGCGGCGCTTGAGGCCCACCTCCTGCACCGCATGCTGGCCGCACGCCGGACCGCCGGCAAGGGGTTGGACGGCCTGAGCCGCAGGTACCAGCGCCGGGTCGCGCGCCTGCTGCTCGTTCCCTGGACCCTGTCGAGCAACTCGGACCTGATGTGGAACCCCCACGAACGACCGGTCTCGGCCAGGATCGCCCACTGGTACAACACGCAGGTCTTCGCGGTGTCCGTGCACGACCCGCAGGTGTGGTCCCGGTTCGCCAGGGTGGCCAACATGGTCGCACCGCCCAGCCTGCTCTTCCGGCCCTCGGTCCTGGTGAAGGTCCTCGGCGCGGCCCTGCGCCGCCGCACCCCGCCGCCGGCGCGTGCCGGCGCACCGGCGCCGGGGCCCGCCGAGCCGCTCTCCCCCGGAACGCGCTGACCCGGCGGCCCGGCGGAGCGCGGAGCCCGGCCCCACCGAGGGCGGTCGGGGCGACCGGGCTCCGTCGAAGCCGCCGGGGCAACCGGCCACCGCTCAGGCCTCCTTGACCACCACGGTCTTGGCCGCCTTGTCGTGGAAGCACTGCTGCAACGGCTTGTCCCAGAGCAGCGACAAAACGTTCACCAGGGAGAACAGCGAGCCGATGCAGTAGACCGCCTGGGGCAGCCCGTAGACCGCACTGCGGGCCCAGAGGTCGTTGTCGGCGGGACGCCCGCCGTGCAGCGCCGAGACCACCCGCAGCTTCATCACCTTCTTGCCGACGGACTGCTGGCCCTGGCCGAGCATCATCACCGCCTCGTAGCCGAAGACGACCACGGCCCCGATGACCGCGCCCAGGATCGAGCCGATCGCGCTCGCGACGGTGAGCTGGATCACGATCAACGGAATCAGCAGCACACCGAAGTCGATCAGCCGGGCCAGGAACCGGTCGGCGGGAGCGGCCAGGGTGCGGCTGCCCGGCGGCGGCGGGCCGTACGGGCCTGCCGGGCCTGCCGGGCCCAGCCACGGCGGAAGCTGCCCGTCACCCTGCGGGAAGCCGGGGGCGCCCTGGGGGTAGCCGGGCTGCGGGTACCCTGGGGCACCCTGCGGGTATCCGGGCTGCGGATACCCGGGCGGCGGGTACCCTGGGGCACCCTGGGGGTGACCGGCCGGCGGGTGGCCGGGACCGCCCTGCGGGTACTCGGCCTGCGGCGGGTAGCCGACGCCCGGCTGCGGGTCGTACGGGCCCTGCGGGACGCCGTAGCCCGGCTGGGCCTGCGGAGGCTGCTTGTCGTAGGGGTTCTGGTCCGAGGGGTGGCCGTAGCCGGGGGGTGGGTTCGTCATCGTCCTGCTCGTCTCGTCGCGGCTTGTCCCTCGGGTCTAGTGGCTCCGACGATCGTTTAGGAAGTGCTTGAGGCCAACCGTTACGTGAACAGCGCGGCCACGCCGTCCAGGGACCGGCCCCGGACCCGGCAGACCGCGGACGGGCGGAGTCGGCCCCGGGACGACGTGGCCGGACGAGAGCGCGGCGGCAGGAAGCGGGCGGACTTCATGGCATGATCGACAACCGCATCGGACGCGCGTGGTACCGCCTGCCATCACCGTCCCGCACCTCGACCGCCCCGATCGTCCTCGCACCTCTCCGTTCCGCCCCACCAGGCCGACGGCCTCCCGACAGCCGGGGAACACCCCCTGCCCTCGGACCATCGCAGCCACCACCAGGCACGTCGCACACGACGTAAACTTCAACCACGACGACAAGGGACCAGCTGTGGCAACCGACTATGACGCCCCCCGCAAGACCGACGACGACGGGTCGCACGACAGCATCGAGGAGCTGAAGACCCGGCGCACCGACACCTCCTCCTCCGCCATCGACGCCGTCGACCAGCTCGAATCGGCTGACGGCGTGGAGCTGCCCGGCGCCGACCTCTCGGGCGAGGAACTCACGGTCACCGTGCAGCCCATGCAGTCCGACGAATTCACCTGCGTGAACTGCTTCCTCGTCCACCATCGCAGCCGCCTCTCGCGCATGAAGAACGGCCAGCCCATCTGCCTCGACTGCGACTGACCGGCGGCGGACCGCCCCCGCCGGCGTCGGCGCGGGAACCTCGATGGCGCCGCGCCGACGTGCGGCGCCACGCTCACGCGGTGGGTGTGAGCTGTTCACGCACCCAGGCCGGATCGGGGTTCACGTGCGGCCGGCCCGCCACGAGGACCGTCGGCACGGTCTCGTCGCCGCCGTTGGCCGCCCGCACCAGCGCGGCGCCGGCCGGGTCACGCCAGATGTCGACCCAGTACACCTCGCGGGCGCGACGACCCAGCCGCAGGCGCAGGCGGATGCAGTACTTGCAGCCCGGCCGCCAGAGGACCACCGGCCGGCCGTCGACCGCGCTGCGCCGCTGTGCCTCCGGCGCACCGAGCGACCTCGGGAAGAGCAGGGGTGAGTTCACGGCCGCGAGCAGGACGAAGGCCGGCAGGAGGACCGCGGCTGTACCGGGGTCTCCCCTGAGGATCAGCCCCGCCCCGACGACGGAACCGCACAGCACCAGCAGTATCGGCAGGACCCAGGCGCGCATCATGAGGACGAAGGCTAGCGACGAGCCGGACGTTCCCGCGCACCGGGCCACCACCGACCGGCTCCGGCCGACCGCCCGGTCCGGCACGCACGGGGTCACCCGTCCGTCACGTCGGGGTCGAGGATGGTCGCCCCCCCCGGGATCGAGGACGGTCGCCCACGGGATCAGGGACGGTCGAAACGGGAGAACACCACGGTCGGTTCCGGCGGGCGGCTGCCGGAACCGACCGTCACATGCCGGTGGTCGAGGCGGGGGTCGGGACGACCCAGAGTTCGGCCGGGCCGTTGACCACGGCGGACCGCAGCCGCACGGGAGGCGGGCCGTCCGGGGCCAGGACGGCGTCCGGGTGCGCGCTGAAGAATCCTGCCAGGGCCACTTCGGCCTCCAGGCGGGCCAGCGGGGCGCCGAGGCAGAAGTGCGGGCCGTGGCCGAAGGCCAGGTGGTCCTTGACGGGGCGCGTCGGGTCGAAGTCGTCCGGCCGGTCCGGGTGGACCTCCGGGTCGCGGCCGGCGGCACCGAAGGCCAGCAGGATCGGCTCGCCCCGTCGGATGACGACGCCCTCGCCGAGCTCGATGTCCTCCAGCGGGTAGCGCAGCGGGAGGTGCATCACCGGGCCCTCGTGACGCAGCGTCTCCTCGATGACGTCCTCCCACCCGAGGTCCCCGTCGCGGACCAGGGCGAGGTACCGGGGGTGGGTCAGCAGGGCCTGGACGGCGCTGGTGATCAGGTTGACGGCGGTCTCGTAGCCGGCGCCGATCATCATGAAGAGGGTGTCGCGGGACTGTTCCTCGGTGGGCTCCGCGTCACCGCCGGTGCTGACGGCGGCCACGTCGCTGGCGAGGTCCGGCCCGGGCTCGCTGCGCTTGAGGTGCAGTAGTCGGGTCAGCAGCGCGTTGATCTCCAGCTGGGCGCTCTGCATCTGCTCGGGCGTCGACGCCGTGATCAGCAGGGTGTCCATCGCCTTGCCGAGCGGCAGCCGCATGGCGGCGGGCACCCCGAAGAGGTCGCAGACCACCGTCATCGTCAGCGGGAGTGACAGCGCCCGGCGGATGTCGACGGCTTCGCCCGGGCCGAGTCGGCCGATCGCACCGACCAGGCCGGCGGCCGTCGCCTCGATCCCGGGGCGCAGCGCGCTCACCCGGCGGGGCGCGAACGAGGGCGTCATCCGCCGCCGTGCCGCGCGGTGTTCGCTCCCGTAGAGGTTGAAGAAGGTCTGCTGCAGCGCCAGCGGCGCCAGTGGCCACCCCTCGGGCACGTCGGCCAGGCCGGGCCAGTGCTTGCGCGGGTCCCGCGAGACCCGGGGATCGCCGGCCAGGGCCCGGATCACCTCGGTCCGGGTGACGGACCAGGCGATGATGCCGCCGGGGAGTTCGACCCGCACGGCGGGCCCGGCGGAGCGCAGCCGGGCGTTCTGCCGGTGCGGGGCCCTGGCGGCCATGTCGAGTACGGGGCAGCCGATCTCATCTGGAGTCACGGGTCCGCTCCTCGGGATTCCTGGGGCGCCCGGGCGGCGTCACCGGCCCCGGCCTGCCGTGCCAGGGTCCACGTGTTCGTTGTAGGGGGACGGGGCGCAGCCGTCAACGGCGGCCCGCCCGCCCGCTCTGCCCAGGACCGGTCCGCTTCGGCGCGGCCGGGTGGGCCCGGCCGGTCTCCGCCGGCCGGGCCCACCTGCTCCTTCGTCGCCCTGCCCGGCGGCACGTCCCGCGCCGGGCCGGGCCCGGAGTCCGGGTTCGAGGGCCGGAGTCCACGCGCGAGGGCCGGACCGTCCGCCGCAACGGCGTGACCCGCCCTGGACGTTCGCGCGGAGCCGGCCTCGTCCGGCTGCACGACGGTCCGCCCCCCGGAACGGCGGGGTCGGGCAGGCCGTCTCGTACCGACGGCGGGCGACCCGGACGGGAGGCGAAGGCCGCACCCGCACCGGCCAGGGGTGCGCTGCGGCGTCCGCCGGGCGAGGAGGCGACCTCCGGGGCGGCGACGTGTCGGACGGGCCGAACCGCGCACGGTCCGGCCCGCGACGTCCAGGGCACCGGCGGGCCTGATCCGCCACCCGCCCGGCAGGTCGCGGCCCGTGGAGGTTGGTCCGGATGCCACCGTGCGGGTGCGGCGGAGCGATCCGGCGGCCACGTTGAGGAGATGGACACCGTCGTCGTTCTTGAGCTGGACATCCCGACCAATATTCGGATTCTCGGACCCGACCACCTGCCGGCGGACCCGGAGAACCCGGTGCGCCGCGTGCACGCCGCCCCCACGGAACCGTCGGGCGCCTGCGGCCCCCTCACCCTGTGCGGCCTGGACACCGGCGAGATGACCCTCGCCCCGTACCGGCTCGCCGACACCGACGAGCCGGTACTTCGATCGCACTGGCACGCGTGCAGCACCTGCCGGACCGCGCGACGGACCGGGGCGCCCACCGCCGCCGAGCCCGCCGCCGCCGAGCCCGCCCCGGACGACCGCACGCGCGGCGCCCAGGCGGCGGAGACCGCAGCACCCTGAGCAGCCGCCCGGTCTCCTGACGGGTGGTAGGAACGGCTCTCCCGCCCGGAGACACCGGCGCTCATCGGAGCGGATCCGACCGCGCAGGCCCGCACCCGCGTGGCCGGACCGGGGCGGCGGGTGCGGGCCTGTCAAAACGGGGCGGGCTCAGCTCTTGGGCTCGTCCCCCGGGCGGTCGACGATGCCCGTCTGCAGGACGGCCGTGGCGAAGTCGTAGCCCTTTCCGTTCCCGGCACCCGGGGGCGGGCTGCCCACGGGCGGGAGACCGTCGGGCCCGCCGGGCGGGAGGTCCGTGAGCAACACCTGCCGCACGCCGAGGAACGCGCCCGTCCCCGTGTCGAAGACGAGCGACACCCGCAGGGTGCCGTTGGTACCGACCAGCGCGACGCCGTGGCGTCCCGCCGCGTCCACCTCGTCGGCCACCACCGCGGTCCCCGGGATCTTCGCGGCCGCCTCCATCAACGCTCCCGCGACGGCCGGGGGCGCACTCACGTTCTGGAAGATCATCTGGACGTTCCCGAACGCGAGCTGGTAGCGCAGCTCCTTCGTCACCGGCACACCGACCACCTCCTTGGACCGGTCCGCCGCGAGGAGCAGCTCCAGGAGCTGCTGCGGATCGGTGGGCAGCGAGGCGACGAACTCGTAGGTCGGCCTGTGGAGATCCGCCTTCGTCGGCGCACCGGTGGCGGTCCCCAGCAACGCGGGCCAGGTGACCCGACCATTGCCGTCCGCGCCGAACATCGTCGGGTCCACGATCAGGCCGCTGGACCGGCCGTCGACCGGCATCCAGGTGGTCCGCTCGCGCTTCGACTCGCGCGCCCCGTCCGTGATCTGCCGCTGGTAGGTGAACTGGGCGTTCCCTGCGCCCGGGTCCGGACGGCTCGCGACGGCCTTCGCGGCCCGGCCCAGCAGACCGGCGGCATCCGTCGGCTCCGGCACGGGCGTGGCCGACACCGTCGGTGCCGTCGGTGCCGCGCTCGCCGAGGCGGCGGGGGCGGCCGGGGCGTGGCCGTCGTCGTGGCGTCCCGGACCGGCCACGGTCACGGCGGCCACCGCGGCGATCGCCAGCGGCGGGGCGATCCACCAGACCTTCCTCCGCCGCGACCGCGGCGCCGACGTCTCTGCGGCGATCTCACTCATCAGGTGCTCCCTCAAGAACCGGTGGCGGTCGGCGGTGAGCATCTCGGGTGTGTCGTTCATCGGATCTCCCCCTGCATCGACCGGGCGGCACGAAAGCCGCTCTCCCCTACCTGTCCGGGAACGGCAGCGGGTTCCCGACGTTCCATCAAGTCCTTCTCGGCGAGCGAACGCAGTCGGGCACGAGCCCGCGAGAGGCGGGAGCGCACGGTCCCGACGGGGATGCCGAGAGCCTCGGCGGCCGACGCGTAGTCGAGCCCCACCCAGACGCAGAGCCTGAACACCTCGCGCTCGCTCCGCCGCAGCTCCGGCAGCGCGCGCCGCACCGCCGCCAGCTCCGCGCCGGCGTCGATGCGGGCGACCAGTTCCTCCGCGAAGTCCTCCACCGGCTCCCGCTCGCCGAGCCGCTCCAAGGCCGCCCGGTGCCGCCTGGCCGCCCGCGCGGTGTTGCGCAGCACGTTGGTGGCGATCCCGAACACCCAGGGCCGCAGGCCTTCGTCGCCCTCGTGCAGCTTCGCGCGCAGCCGCCAGACCTCCAGGAAGGTCATCGACACCACGTCCTCGGCCCCCGCCCGGTCCCCCAGGGTCCGCAGCGCGTACGCGTAGACGGCCTGGGCGTGCGCGTCGAAGAGCTCCCCCATGGCATTGCGGTCCCCGGCGCGCAACCGCGCCCGTTGTGACTGTTCCATGCCGTTCCCTGTCCGCACGCCCCACCGGGTTCCCCGTGATCCCCCTCACACGCCGCGCGGTCCGGCCGCCGGCACGGCGGTTCCCTGCGGAGGACCCGAGGCGGGCCGGGGCCGTCGGGCAGCGGTGGCCCGGGGGCGTCCGCAGGCCGCCGGGGCCGGGAGCCCCCAAGCTACACACCGCCGGGAGGGCGACCTCCGGAACGGCGACCCCCGGCGAGCCGTCGGCGGTGCCGCCGAAACACGAACCGTCCCCGGCATTGCTCGACGTTCTCGCGTCCGTCGAGTTCGTCGGGTACTCCGGGTTCGTTCGAGTTCGTCGAGGTCCGCGATAGGCGCCCGGGCCGCGAATGCGCCGGGCGCTCCGTCGAGGCGTGGCAGCGGCCGGGACTCGGGGCAGGAGGATCCCCGGTCCCGGCCGTGGGAGGCTCGGCCGCCGGGGGGAGCGGCCGTGCTGCTCAGCAGCCCGTCAAAGGGGGTGGTGGGGCTGCTGTGACCGGAATGCTAGACCCGCCCAGGCCGCTGTGAAAAGGCCTGCGACCTGGTCTTTTTCAGACGCAGACATGTCACGACACCGGTTCGCCCACCGCCGGGAGGATCTCGGGCGGCCGGGGCCGTCGACCGGGCCACCGGCCGCCGGATCCTGCGCCGAGGGGTGGCGTTCCCTCCGGCTGCCGGCGCTACGGCCGATCATCCACGCCATTGGTTCCGGTACGGCCCATTGGTGTACGAAGTTGGCCGAGAACACTCTCCCGATTTCATTGTCATGCGCGCGACGATCGACCGGGTCCCCGTGACGGAAACGGGATCGGATCCCGTGCGGAAAGAAGAGAGAACACATGCGTCTGCCCATTCGCCGATCCCTCGGCGTCATCGCCGCGGCCGCAGCCGCGCTGGTCGCCACGGCCGTACCCGCCGGGGCCGCACCGGCCACGACCGCACCCGCCACGGCCCCGGCGGCGGCAGCCGACCAGCGTCAACCGATCTACGCCATCGCGCACCGGGTCGACACCCTGGAGGGCGTGGACGCCGCGCTCACCCATGGCGCCAACAGCATCGAGATCGATGTCTGTGCATGGTGGAACCCGAACGAGTGGCGGGCCTATCACGACTGCTCCTCGGCCGGTGACAACCGGCTGGGCCCCAGCTTCGACAGCATGATCGACCGCATCGTCGCCAACGCCAACTCCGGGCGCCGGCTGGCACTGGTCTGGCTGGACATCAAGGACCCGAACTACTGCGGGGAGGAGCAGAACCGCGGGTGCAGCGTCGCCGGACTGCGCGACAAGGCGCAGCGGCTGACCGCTGCCGGGATCCAGGTGCTCTACGGCTTCTACGAGTACCACGGCGGCAGCACCCCGGACATCGGCGGCCGGGGCTGGAAGAGTCTGGAAGGCAGGCTCGGCAGCCTGGAGGGCATCACCACGACCGGGACCCGCGATCAGGTCCGAAGCGCCTTCGACCGCTCCGGTGCCGCGATCCCGGCCGGTCACCGGGCGATGGACTACGGCGACAGCGACATCACCAAGGGATTCGGCAACTGCACGGAACCCACGTACAACACGTGCGCGGAACTGAAGAAGGGCGCCGGGGACCGTGCCGCGGGCCGGCTCGCGGCCACCCTGTCCTGGACGACCACGTACAACGATCCGTGGTACGTCGACAAGCTGCTGGGCGACGCGCGCGTGGACGGCATCATCGCGGGCTACGGCAGCTTCACCGGAGTGCGCGAGTACGACAACGGCTGGCAGTGCGCCAACGCCGTCAACCTCGTCCGTGACTGGGTGGGCCGCCACGGCGCCACCCATCGCATGGCCACCAGCGGCGACCGCCTGTTCAGGTAGGGCAACCGCCCCGGCCACGGGGTCCGTACCGCTCCGCGTCCCTCCTGACGACCGGGTACCCACACCGTCGACACCTCCGACACCGGGACGACGATCGATACGAACGTCAGAGTCACACCATCCGGCAGCCGCAGCAGGTTTGTGGCTTCCACCAGTACGACGCCCCCGCCGGCGAGAGGGAGACTTCCCGCCAGGGCCGCGGCCTGTTCCGAAGGCCGACGCCAAGGACAGTAGGGGGAACAGCACGATGAGTGGTCAGCTGTACGACGAGATCGGCGAGGCGTTCGAGGGCTTCAAGACCCTCCCCCTCGCGCGCTACGCGGAGGTACCCGGCTTCCTCGCCCTCGTCGGTGACGTGACCGGCAGGTCGGTCCTCGACCTGGCCTCCGGAACCGGCTTCTACAGCCGGGAGTTCAAGCGACGCGGCGCATCCCACGTCCTCGGCGTCGACATCTCCTCCGCGATGGTCGAGGCGGCGCAGGCGCTGGAGGACGGCGACCCGCTGGGCGTGCACTACGAGATCGGCGACGTCGCCGAGTTGCGCACCTTCGAGCAGCGCTTCGACATCGCTGTCGCGGTCCAGCTGTTCAACTACGCCGAGGACGTCGCCACCATCGAGCGGATGTGTCGCACCATCCACCGCAGCATCGCGGACGGGGCCGAGTTCTTCGCCTTCGCGCAGAACCCGGACTTCCGCTTCGACGGGCCGTCCCTGGCCAAGTACGGCTTCCTGTGCGAATCGCTCGGCGAGGAGACCGAGATCGGGCCGCGGGTGAGGATCACCGCGCTCCTCGACCCGCCGATCTCGTTCGTCGCGAACCCGCCCAGCCGCGAGGTCTACGAGAAGTGTCTGCGGGCGGCGGGGTTCAGCGAGGTGACCTGGGTTCCCCTGGAGATCTCCGCCGCCGGCGTGCGCGAGTACGGCAAGGAGTTCTGGGACGACTACGCCGCCAATCCCCCGCTGACGATGCTGCGCTGCCGCGCCTGACCCGAGCGGCCCGTCCCCGGTCCTGCCGGGGACGGGCCGCCAGGCGGTGGGCCGTCAGACTCCGGACTCAAGGAGGCTGGGCCGTCAGGCGGTGGGCCGCCAGGCTTCGGACCGTCATCGCAGCCCGGAGCGGGCGCACGTCGGCGTCCTTCCGGCCGGATCTCCGGCCACGACCGGGCACGGATGATCCGTCAGAATCACCGGCCGATCATGTGGTTTGATGTCCGCTGCTGATCTTCGAGGTGAAGAACGAAACGGGGGCACCACGATGGACAGGCCGAAGCGGCACGGGCGCAATCTCGCACTGGCGGGGGCGGTCGCCGCACTCGCCCTGGGGACGGGCGCGTGCAGTTCCGACGGCGGCGGGGCGGCGTTCCGGGCCGGGGTGGTGCTGTCCGAGCCGGACCAGGTGCGGGACGCGCTGCCCGGCCAGGCCACGCTCCCCACGGGGTGGCGGCTCGCCTCCGGCGCGAAGCCGCCGCAGGTCATCGAGCAGGCCGAGGCGTCCAGCACCTGCCGGAAGAAGCTGGTGATCAGCTGCTCCGGTCTCCAACTGGGCGGCACCGTCCGGTACGAGTTGGCTGCCAACACCGACAACGACATCCGCTTCACCCTGCTGACCTTCGACAGCGTGGAGAACGCCGGGCCCGCCTTCGACGCGATGGTGTCGTCGCTGGAGAAGGACGACGACAAGGTCCGCCGGATCAACGTCAAGGCGGCCGCCGAACAGTCACAGGGCTTCGAGCGGCCCGCCGAGTCGAGCGACTCCGCGGGCGGGGTCGTCGCCTCGGCCATGGCCTTGCGGGTCGGCACCGTCGTCGTCCTGATCGAGCTCGACGAGGACGAGCGCGACCACAGGACGCTGCAGCAGTTCACCGCGCTCCAGGCGGAGCGGATCAAGCGGGTCCAGCAGGGTACGGACCCGGACGCCTGACCCGCCCACCACTCGCCCTCACGGCCTCCCGACGGTCCGCCCGCCGGGAGGCCAGGAGCTTTCGGAGAATTCCGTGCGGCGCGGGGCCGAACCGGAGCAGGATCCTCCCATGACGGACATGCGAGCGTTCCGGGATGCGGTCACCGAATGGGCGGCGGGCAGCCCCGGCGGGCCGGCGAATGAGCTGGCCGCGCACCTGCGCGTGCGGACCGCGGTACTGCTGGAAGGGCCGAGCGACGTCGCGGCCGTCGAGGCGCTGGCCGCGCGGCACGACCGCGACCTCGCCGCCGAAGGGGTGTGCGTCCTGTCCATGGGCGGGGCGATGAACGTCGGCCGCTACGTCAGCCTCCTCGGGCCCCCGGGGTTGGGCCTGCGCCTCGCCGGGCTGTGCGACGAGGGCGAGCAGCGCTTCTACGACCGCGGTCTTGAGAGGGCCGGCGCGCCGCGGGAGGGGTTCTTCGTGTGTGCGGCGGACCTGGAGGACGAACTCATCCGCGCGCTGGGCGTGGCACGGGTCGAGGAGATCGTCCGGGCCGAGGGCGACCTCGCCGCCTGGCAGACCTTCGTTCACCAACCCGCGCACCGAGGCCGGCCCCCGCACCAACAGATGCGGCGCTTCCTCGGCACGAAGAAGGGCCGCAAGATCCGCTACGGCCACCTCCTGGCCGAGGCCCTCGAATCCGAACGGGTACCCGCGCCCCTCCACGACCTGCTCGCACACCTGCGACCGGAGCGCCGGTCGCCGGACTCCGCCCGGGGCTGACGGGGCCGGCAGGCCGGAGCCGCCGAATGATGCTTCCTCAGATCAGCGCGATGGCGAACACCCAGAGGTGCGGGGGCTCCGGCAGGACGGCGTAGTGGACGATCGCCCGGTCGACCGTGATCACGCGGACCGAGCCGTCGAGGTCGTAGCGGTCGGCCTGCGGCCATGACCACGGGTCGGCCTCGGCCTGCTCCAGCGCCCCGCGCAGACTCTTGCCCACCTGCGGGTCGAGCTCGCGCACGACCAGGCCGACCTCACGCGCGAACCGGGCCGGGAACCTGGCACCGCTCACGGACCGAACACCTCGTCCATGCCCATCGCCCCGTCCTCGCCGCACCCGCCGGCGACCCACCGGTGGAAGGCGGCCGCGGCAAGCGCGTGGGCGCGGGCCACCCGCTCGGCCGCCGTTCCGGCAGCGGCGGCCTGATCAGCGGTCAGAACACGCGCGATGTACTCGTTGACGCTCAGCCCCGCCTCAGCGGCGGCCGCACGAACGGCTTCCTCCAGCTGCTCAGGCAGCTCGACCATGGTGGACATACCCACCACGATAGCCAGCCACGGCGTCCGGGCAGCGGCACTCGGCCAACCCGCCCCCGGCCGACCCTGCCGGAGGTGCCGCCGCGCCCCGGGGAACCGACAAACGGCGGCCCGGCAGCCCCGGGATCGAGCCGGTCAGCGGCGGGGAGGGTGGTGGGCGGGGAGTCGGACCGCGCTTCGGTCCGGGGCTCCCGGTTCGGCGAGCCGCTTCACCCTGAAGGTGCTCATTCGAGGGAGGCGGCGAAGCCGGCCATCGCGGTGAAGTCCGGGTGGCGCAGGCCGATGCGTGGATTGACGTGGTGCAGCAAGGCCCGGCCGAGGTGGGCGGCGGCGATGTGAGCGTGGTCCGCATCGGTCTGCTCGTCGTCCACCCAGACGAAGGGCCGGCCGTCGGCGCGGGCGACGAGTGGCGTCGACTTCCAGTGGACTCCGTCCGGGCGCTCGCGCATCAGGGCGTCACCGAAGTCCACGAACGGCAGAGGCGGGAGGCCGAGGACGGGGCCGATCCACCGGTTCGCGTCGCTCATCCAAGCGCTGGCCCAGCACAGTTCGAATCCGAGGGACAGCAGAGCCTTCCCGTGGGCGGGGTTGAGCCACACCGTCTCCGGCCGCACGTAGGACCGCGGGCTTCCGACGGCGGAGGGGCGGCGCGCCTCGGGCGGCAGGTGGACGGCGGTGTAGTCGTCGGGGCACGTGCCGGACGGCGTCGCGTACGGGTTCAGCGGCCCGTCGATGTCCAGGAACAACAGTGGTCGTCGGCTCACACTGCCCCCCTGGTTCGGTCGGTCACGTCATCGCAGCGCATCCCGGCCGGCTGAGTGTCGTCGGCTGTCGTGATCTCTTGCTTGGCCGTGTGATCTCGCCTCGGGCGGGCCGTTGCCACGGCGGACCCGGCAGCGCCCTCGCTCTCGTATCCGGAAGAGGGGCTCACCAGCTGTCAGACCGGGTCCTCGTCGGCCGGCGAAGGCACCGCGTGCGGGCGCAGGACCATGAGCGGGCCTTCCGAGGTCGCCACCATGGCGAAGGGGAACCGGTCGACCTCAAGACAGAGCGCAACGTCATCGGGATGGACTCCTTGGCGCACCCCCTCCGCCAGTTCGGTCGCGGCGCGCGACTCGGCGGCGCGACGAAGGAACTCGGCAGGATCCGTCGCGGCCTCGGTGGCCCTCCGGGCGATGTACTGAGCGCACGCCAGGTCTTCGTCGGCCTGCCCGTCCTCGCCGGTGACCACGAACGTGACACCGGCACTCCCGCGCGTCCGCAGGAGCCGAGCCGTCGCCTCCGCCACCACGAAGCCGGCACACAGCACCAGCGACGCCTCCTTGACCGCGAGGGCTCCGACCGTTCCGGCCGTGGTCTTCTGCACGACGGTCCGCCCGCCGAGGTCGACGGACCGGAGCAGGCCCGGCGAGTTGACCAGGTCGAACCCGGGCGCGGACGGCCCGTCCTTGAGCGCCACCCAGTCCGGGTGGCGGGCCTTCAGCGCCAGGGCTTCATCCAGCGACTCGGCAAGAACGATCTTCTCCGCCCCCCGGGCGAAGGCCCAGGCGGCCACGGTGCAGGCACGCATGACGTCGACCACGACCGCCACGGACGGAACGTCGACCAGCTCGGGGATGCCAAGAAAACGGGTGTCCATTCCGGTCATGATCGCGCATCTCCGGACCGAGGCGGCCGGAGCGTGAGGCACGTCACATCAACGGTCTCGGCAGGCGATACGCCCGACCGCCTGCGCCGCGCAGCCGGTCCACGAACGCGATGTCGAGCGGCGGTTCGTCCTGATCCGCACCGGCGGCCGGCCACCGCGCACGCCGGTCAGCGCAGGCTCTCCTTCGACCCGGGTGTCCGGCCGGAGCCACCCGGGAGCAGTTCGTCGGCGCGGTGGGCGACCTCGTGGTGCAGGGCGTCGCGCACGACGCGGACGGCGGGGTGGGTCACCGCCTCCCGCCGCACGGCCAGCGTGATCGGCAGTCGGATGTCGACCTCCTCGGGCAACAGCCGCCGCAGTCGGGCCGGTTCGGCGAGGAAGGCCGGCAACACGCCGACGCCGGCGCCCAGCCGGGTGGCTTCGAGCTGGGCGAAGACGTTGGTGGAGGAGAACGCGGGTGTGATGCCCGGCAGATGACGCTCGATGTCGAGGTCGCCCACCTGGAGCATCGACTCGATGTAGAAGATCAGCGGATGCTCCCGCAGTTCGGCGACCGAGCCGGGGGGCCCGCACCTCGCGAGGTACTCGTCGCTGGCGTACAACCCCAGCGCGTAGTCGGTGAGGTGCTCGGTCACCAGTCGGCTCCGCGGTGGCCTGCCGATGGCCACGGCGAGGTCGAAGCCGGCCGGCCTCAGGTTCAACTGCCGGGTGGCCGTAATGAGTTCGGCGCGCAGCCGGGGGTGGCGCCGGCGCACCCTGGCCAGCGCCGGGGTCGCGAAGACGGTACCGAAGCCGTCCGGAGCGCTCACCCGGACGGTGCCGTGCAACGACGGCGCGTCCTGGCCGGACACCGCGTCGACGACGTGGACGAGGGCATCCTCGATCGCGCGAGCGCTCTCCGCGACGGCCCTTCCGGTGTCGGTCAGGCCCCAGCCCTCCGTACCGCGCTCCATCAGCCGCACCCCGAGGGTCCTCTCCAACGCGGTGATCCGACGGGACACGGTGGTGTGGTCCACGCCGAGCGCGTCGGCCGCGCTCACCAGGCGCCCCGTACGGGCGACCGCGAGCAGGTACCGCAGATCGTCCGCGCGCAGTGTGCGCGGATCGAGACCGCTGCGCTCCGCCCGCGGAGGCGGGTCCGGGTCGTCGTCGCCGGCCGGGCGGGAGCGGGAGCGCACGGCACCAGCGTATCTGCATTCGCGCACACCCCGTCTGCACGATTGGCGCTTGAACGCACCACCTCGCGGGCGGCACAGTCGAAGCACCGTCGGCCGGCGCACCCGGCCGCCGTTCCGCCCACCGTCGAGGGGTCTCCATGGTTGCCGGCCTGTCCCTGCCCCGGATCGTGCGCGTCGGCCGCGGCGCCGCCGAGGAACTGGGCGACGTCGTCGCGGGACTGGGGCTGAGCCGCCCCCTGCTCGTCACCGATGCGTTCCTGGTCGGGACCGGCGCGGCCGAGCGCCTGACGGCGACGCTGCTCCGGGCCGGGCTGAGTCCGCGACTGTTCTCCGACACCGTGCCCGATCCGACGACCGACTCGCTGGCCCCGGGGCTGACCGCGCTGCACGACCACGGGGCGGACTCGGTCATCGGGTTCGGCGGCGGCAGCCCGATGGACAGCGCCAAGGCCCTCGCCCTCCTGGGTGCGCGGGGCGGCCGCATGCGCGACTACAAGGCGCCGTACGTCAACCGTGGCCCGGCGCTCCCGGTGATCGCCGTCCCCACCACCGCCGGCAGCGGATCGGAGGCGACCCAGGTCACCGTCATCACCGACAGCCGCACGGACGAGAAGATGCTCTGCATGGGCCCGGCGTTCCTGCCGCTCGCCGCCGTGGTCGACGCGGAACTGACCATGTCGATGCCGCCCCGCCTGACGGCCGACACCGGCATCGACGCCCTCACCCACGCCGTCGAGGCGTACGTCAGCCGCAAGGCCAACCCCTTCACCGACGGCCTCGCCCTCGCCGCGATCGCCACCATCGGCCGCCATCTGCGCCGCGCCTACGCGGACGGCTCGGACATCGGCGCCCGCGAGGCCATGATGCTCGCCGCGACCCAGGCCGGCATGGCCTTCTCGAACTCCAGCGTCGCCCTCGTTCACGGCATGAGCCGCCCGATCGGCGCCCACTTCCACGTCGCCCACGGCCTGTCGAACGCGATGCTGTTCCCCGCGGTGACCGCCTTCTCCGTGCACGCGGCACCCGGCCGGTACGCCGACTGCGCCCGCGCCCTGGGAGCCGCGACCGCGACGGACTCCGAGGAGACGGCCGCCGCCAAGCTCGTCGACGCCCTCCGTGAGCTCTGCCACGACCTGGCCGTCCCCACGCCACGCGCCCACGGCATCGACCCGGACGCGTGGACCCGCCTGACACCCCTCATGGCCGAGCAGGCCCTGGGGTCCGGCTCCCCCGCCAACAACCCCGTCGTGCCCACCGCCGACCAGATCCACGACCTCTACGCCCGGATCTACGCCTGATCCCGAGGAGGAGCGGCGCAGCGGCCCGACGACGGACTGGATCCGGTAGCCGTTGCCGGCGACCGGGTGACGGTCCCGTCCATGGTCGGTCAGCGTCGCAGGCCGGGTGCGGCCCCCGGCGTGGTCGACCTGTGCCCCCTCGGTGCGCGACGTCGCGGTGACCGGGCCGACTCCGGTGCCACCCGGAGGTGCAGTGCGGCGAGCAGGACGCAGAGTGCGGCCATCGCCGACCACAGCGCGGGCGCCCCCGCGTGGGCGAGCAGCTGGGTGCCGAGGACGGGTGCGAGCGTCGCGGCGATCCCCCAGCTGGTACCGAAGACGGCCAGGTAGCGGCCGCTCGCGCCGGGTGGTGCGAGGTCGGTGACGAGCGCGTAGATGCGGCCCATGACCAGCAGATCGCCGAGGCTCGTCACGGCGGCCGAGGCGAGCAGTGCCGGCAGGGTGCGGGCGAGGGCGTAGCCGGTCAGCCCTGCGGCCAGGAGGAGATGGGCGAGGGCGAGGGCGACGGGCGTGGTGAGCCGGGTCACGCGGGGCAGGCGGACCAGTGGCTGGGCGAGCACGGTGGTGGCCGCGGCGGCGGTGAACAGCAGGCCGGCGTCGGCGGCGGGCAGGCCCTGCCGTGCGAGGGCGAGCGGCAGGGTGATCACGGCCTGTTGGTTGATCAGGGCGTAGGCGGTTCCGGTGGCCAGGACGCTCAGCAGGGCTCGGTCGCGCAGCGGTCGTACGGCGGTGTCGTCCTGGTCCGCGCCGGGTGGTTCGGGACGGTCCCGGGGAAGGGCCAGGTGGATCAGCAGTGCGCAGGCCAGGCAGGTGGCGGCGTCGGTGACGAAGAGCCAGCGCAGGTCCCAGCGTCCGAGGAGGGCGGCGAGCAGTCCGGCGCCCATGCCGCCCGCTGCGAGCGCGGCGCTGAACAGGCTGAACGCGCGCACCCGTTGCTGCTCCGGCACGGACTCGCCGATGATCGCCTGGCTCGGGGGCTCGTAGAGTTCGAAGGCCAGCCCGAGCAGCACCGCCCCGGCGACTGCCCAGGTGAGCGACGTGGAGGCCGCGATCGCCAGCTGTGCGGCGGCGCATCCGCAGAGCCCGAGCACGATGGTCGTGCGCCGGCCGATCCGGTCGGCGAGGTGTCCCCCGGCCAGCCGTGAGGGGATCGTCGCGAGCCCGAAGGCGGCGCTGACCAGCCCGGCGGTGGTCAGGCTCGCGCCGTGGTCGGTGTTGATCAGCGCGGTGAGAAAGGGCAGCGAGAAGGCCCCGAGCCGGTTGACGACCCGGGCGAGTAACAGCAGGCGGACGGTGCGGGGCAGTGGTTCGGAGCGCGACACGGCGCCTCCTGTTCTCGTGCGTCGTCGATGTCAGTGAGCAGCGGGGTGGTACGTGGGCTGATGTCCGTGCGGTCGTCGTGCGACCTGCGAGCCCTGCCCGAGGCCGTCGGCGCCGGCCGCGGCATCGGTCGGCGCCGCCGGGTCGGTGATCCACCGTCAGGTCGGGCCGACGCCGCGGGCGAAGTGCGGCAGCATCATCGCGACCAGGGCGTCGACATCGGCGTCGACCATCGGTTCGCCGGTCATGCCCATCCGGTGGAGCAGGGTTCCGACGACGACGTCGATGAAGAACAGGACCTTGTGCTCCGGCTCGTCGAGCGCGTCCTGGAGGGCGAGGCGGTACGGGTCCTGCAGCCGTGTGGAGAGGATCTCGCGCAGGGCCGGGTCGCTGACGGCGTCGCTGAACACGCCCGCGAACGCGTCGCCCACCCCGGGCTCGCCGATCTTCGCCGCGATCCAGCGGATGGTCGAGGACATCAGCTCGGCCCGGTCGGCGCCCTCCTCCAGCGGAGCCGGGCCGAACGCGTCGAGGAGGCAGTCCACGATCAGCGCGCCCTTCGACGGCCAGCGGCGGTAGACCGTCGTCTTCGCGATGCCGGCCGCGACGGCGATGCGCTCGACCGTGGCGCGCGCGTAGCCGATGTCGCGGACCGTGCTCAGGGTGGCGGTGAAGACCTCGGCGTCGAGGCCGGCGCGCGGGCGTCCGGGCGGTCGGGCGGGAGGAGGCGTTCGAGTCATTCCCTCACCATAGCCAGTTCCGCTACCTTAGGTATCGATACCTAAGGTAGCGAAACCACTCGGGGAGGAGAACGCATGAGCGGGGACAGCGGTGCACGGCAGCCGTCGGCGAGCAGCGGCGGGTTGCGGCAGCAGGCATCGGGGGGTCAGCCGGACTGGGAGGCGATGACCGCCGAGGAACTGGCCGCCTACAGCGAGGCGGAGAACCGCAGGCGGGCGTCGCCCGCGATGCGGGCGATCACCGGGATGCCGGACCCCGGCGCCGCGATCGACTGGCAGTCGCTGGCACTGCCCGACCGTCGTCTGCCGGTCCGGGTCCACCGGCCGGTGCGCGAAGGCGGCGCCGGCGCCGCCGACCGGGCGGCAGCCCTGCCCCTCGTACTCCACGTCCACGGCGGCGGGTTCGTGGGGACGGCGGTGCAGAGCGACTGGATCAACAGCCATCTCGCCGCCCGGCTGCCGGCCCTTGTCGTCTCGGTCGAGCACCGCCTCCTCGCCCCGGACACTCCGCTGTCGGCCGCCGCCGACGACGGCTGGGAGGCGCTCGACCACCTGGTGCGGCACGCCGCCGACTGGGGCATCGACCCGGCGCGCATCGCCGCGTTCGGCGAGAGCTGCGGCGCACTGATCACCGCCCTGGCCGCCATCCGCGCCAGGCGGGCCGGCCTGCACCTGCGGGCACAGGTGCTGGTCAACCCCGTCACGGACGTGACGGGGACGATGCTCGACCACCCCTCGGTCGCCGAGCACGCCCACAGCCCGACCCTGACCGTCCCCCAACTGCGGCTGGTGCACCGGCTCGCCTTCCCCCCGGGAACCGATCCCCGTGCGCTGTCCCCGTTGCACGCCGACAGTCTCGCCGGGCTCGCGCCGGCGCTGGTGGTGGTGCCGGGCCATGACCCGCTGGCCGACCACGGCCGCCGCTACGCCGAGCGCCTGCGCGCGGCCGGAACGCCCGTGCGGCTGACCGAGTTCCCCGAGGCCACGCACGCCTTCGTCAGCATGCCGGCCGTCGTGCCGCAGGCCGAGGCGGCACGGACGGAGATCACCGGGTTCCTCCGCGACGCCCTCGGCCGCCCCGGCGGCCGCTGACCGCGCGAGTCCAACGGTTCGGGCCGCGGCGTCCACCGGCGACCCGCGGCCCGAACCGGGCGGTCGACGCCACATCACGGGCGTCGTCGCTCCAGAAAACTGATCAGGCATTCCAGTGCGAGCTCGAATTCCTCCACGCCCATCGTGCACGTCTCGAACTGCCCGTACAGGTCTCCGATCTCGGCCCGGTCGGAATCGATCCTCGTCACAGCCGCGCTGGATGTCCCGAGAACGTAATCGGATCCGAAATCCCGCCACATCCTCCGCCACTCGCGGAGGTAGGTCTCCGCGCTTTCCGCTCTGGCGCCGAACGGAATGATCAACGTCTCAAGAGCGAGCCTTACGTTCTCATCCGTCCCGACCGGCCCCTCCGGGATGACCAGATCATCCTCATCAACCGCGAAAGACCACACCGCAGCCTCCGTTGCTCCGCTACTTCCCCTCCGGGAAGAAGGTCGACGGCGCATATGTTCCATTTGCCGTCTTCTGAAGAAAGCCCGTCATTCTGACGCCATGGTAATCCCCGGTGACCATGGTCCCTTTACGCTTGTACACGCCGTAGTCGAACAGGTGCTGACCGGCTGCCATCACGTCCTCGGCCGTCCAGCTGGGCGGGAAGAAGGTGTGGCCGACGTTGGCGACCTTTGGGAGGATCTCGCCCCCTGGAAGGCGAGCCCCGACCGTCCCGTCCACCGTGACCGTACCGTCGGCATTGGTGACCAATGTGCCGTTGATGAATCGATCCTCGGGGATGCCGCCGGTCTGGTCGGGGTGGAGGTGCCAACCCGCGAACTTGTTGTCGTCCGTGACCACACCCTCCAGAACGTGCTGACGAGCCTCCGGAGTGATCGCGACGCAGTTGTGGACCAGGACCGGGGTCGCGCCCGCCAACACGTAGTACGTGTGGACGTCACTGACGGTCAGGTTGTACGCGACGAGGTCCTGCGGATAGGCGCGGGTCGCAATGATTCCGACCGTCGTGCCGTCGGGTCGACGCAGTTCATCGCCCGGCCCGAGATCCGCCGCATCGGTGAACGTGCCCGTGCCGGCCTCCCAGAACGGGTGCCCGTCGGTGGCGTGCAGTGTCGCGCCGTCAGCGATCGTGACGTCGACCATGGTGTGCGGTCCGGCGTGCCGGATCGCTGCGGTCACCGCGTGAGGTGCTGTGTCCCAGGTGGTCGGGTCGGTCGCGCGGACCTGCGTGCCGGGGGTGATCCGCTCGATCGGCAGGCTGCTGCCGTCGGCGAGCAGAACAGGCGTGCCGGCGGCGAAGCTGTTGGGAGCGTCGCAGGACGAGACGGACTCGACCTCATCGATGATCTTCTTGCCGCCGTCGGCGACCGTGGCCTGGCCGCCCTTTGCGAGAGCGGAGTCGAAGGCCTCCTGCCCCGGGCCCGGAGCACCCGAGGTGTCCCAGACCTCCAGTGCCTTGTAGTGGCCGTTCGGCTTCGGGACCAGACCGTCGTACCTGGCCACGGGAACGAGCCGGGCGAGGTCGGAGGCGGGAAGGCGGTTCACCGCGGCGGGCGACAGATAGGCGGTGACGGGCCGCTTGTCGACCTTGACGCCGTTCTTCGCGGCGTATGCGTCGATGGCCGCGTTCTTCCCGGCCGGGGAGCGGTGGTCGCCACCCTCCGATGACACACCGGTGCCGCGGGTGGTGAGGTTCGGCGGGCGCGCGGCGTCGACACCCCGCGCCATCGACGACGCACCGGCGGGCGGCGGGGCGTCGATGAGGCTCTGGTTCGCCGTGGCCATCTGCTGGAGCATCTGCTGGCGCTGGGACACCAACCCCTGCGCTTCGCTGAACAGCGCGGTGGCCTTCGTGCTGTAGGCGAGCGTGTCGGCGCTGAGCTTCGCCAGATCGGTCGCGAGCTGGGCCCTCTTCGCGTTGGCCTGCGAGCTCTCCGATTCGAGCGCGGCCCGCTCCGTCTGAAGCTGGGCCGCTTCGGCATCGAGCCGGGCCTTCTCCGCGTCGTACGCGCTCGCGGCCGCGGCCTCGGCGGGCAGCTGGAAGACGTGCGGTGCGGCGTTGTGCGCGGCGATCCTGGAACTGAGGGCGGTGCTCTTGGCATTGAGGGCGGCGATCCTGGACGCGATGGCGGTGGTGTCCTTGCCAACGGCGTCGGAGCTCGCCTTGATCGCCGCAGTTCCCTGAGTGATCTTCTGTGTCTCTGCCGCGAGTTCGCTCACCCGTTGCGGCAGCGTCCCGATCTGCTGACCGAAGGAAGCGATCCGGGCGTTGAGGCCGGCGGGGTAAGCGGCACTCGGCCGCAGCGGCTCGGGAACAGGTGTCCCGGAAGCCAGCGCGGCCAGACTCGCCACCGGCGGATCGGCCGTCGGGGTCGCGGTGCTCTCCCCGGCCGTGAGCACCGGAACCAATGCCGCCAAGAGCACCAGGCACATGCCTCGCCACCCGGCGACCGACGCCCGGGAGGCGGCCCTTCGGGCTGACCCGCCGTGCGCGGTCATTCGGTCACCTTCGCGGCGACCTGGTCCGCGATCTTCGCGACGGCCGGCTTGCCGTCCCCTGCTTCGCAGAGCGCCACCTGCAGGATGGTCCGGCCTTTGAGCCGGGCCTGTCGGTAACAGGCCCAGCCGTCCCCGGCGTCCTGCGTCGCGGTCCAGCCGACGGCGTCCGAGGTCACGGTGTCGGACTTGTAGGTCCACTCCGACGTACGGCCGTCCTGGTCGGTCCGCACGGCGGACGGGCATCCCTGGAGCCCCTGGCCCAGCGCACGGAACACCGCGGCGGCCTTGTCCCCGTCGGGGTAGACGCCGACGACCTGGGTGACCGTGTAGTCGCCCACCCCCGCGGCGTCCTGGTAGGTCGCCGACAGGAACGCCGTCCACCCCTGCCCGTAGACCGCCTTGGTCGCCGGCCCCACCGCCACCGCGCAGTTCGACGGCTCGGCGCCGAGCCCGTCGGGTGGCTCACTGCCCCTCGGACCGGAGACCACCGTGGTCCCGGCCAGCCTGCTGACCTCGTCCGGGGTGAGCAGGTTCGCCTGCACCGTCCCTGCCGCCACGTGCAGGCCGGCACCCTCCGACCCTCGCAGCCACAGCCAACCCCCTACGCCTGCCGACCCGATACAGAGCACCGCAACAACCGACAGCAGCAGACGCTTCACCTTCCCCGGGCGAAGCCGCCCGCCCGGCCCGGCCTCCCCGAGGGAGGCCGGCGGCCCCGCCGGGCGGCCGTCCGACGGCGGGCCCCCGTCACCGGCTGGTCCCGGAGGGCGGGTCATGGCGGCTGTCAGGCCGCCGTTCTCCGGGCCGGCCGTCGGTGGCGCGATGTGGAAATCGGAGTCCTCGACCACACTCATCTCCCCCATGACATATCGTCATTTCAGCGACGTGGGTCACGTTCCGTGAATGCCGCCGACGCATAGGGTTGCCCAGTCGGCGCGACGCGGCAAGCCCTTCCCCGCCGATTTGAGGCCCCCCTGAGCATTTCCTCGGGCCACCCAACCGCCGCCCGCTGTCAGGGCGTTCACCGATCGGGAGCACCGAGGGTCGCTGCGGGGCGCCGTCGGGCGCGTACGAGGGGGCATCCGGTGGCGCGTTCGGCCCGGTCGGCGGCGTGCCTTCCGGGGCGGGCGTCAGAACGCCGTGCGGGTGTCGCTGCGGGTGTCGCCGACCGGGATCCGCTCGTCGTAGAGCCCGGCGCGTGCCGAGCGGCGCCACGGGCGGGCGTACCGGACGGCCATCTCGATGTCCCTGTCCCGCGAGTCGAGGTCGATGTCGGCGATCGCCAGGCCGGGACGTCCGTCCGCGGGGCAGCGCGCCAGCCACCGTCCGCCGGGAGCCACGATCCCGGACGGCACGGTGGTGCTGAACTGCGCCGGGAGCGAGTAGCCGAGCCAGTAGTTGTGGAGCGTCCCGTACGCCTGGGCGACGCGGGCCCGGGGCGCGTCGTCGACCATCACCGACAACAGGACGCAGTCGACGTCCAGGCGTTCGTACTCGGCGAACAGCTCCGGGAAGTTGGCTTCGATGCACAGGGCGAAACCGAACCGGATGCCGTCCACCGCGAGGACGAGCGGCTGCCGTCCAGGGGAGTACAGGTAGGACACCTCGGTGTGCGACAGGAACCGCTTGTCGTACCGTGCGACCGGACGGCCGCGGTCGGAGACGACGTAGAGGCTGTTGTGGGGCCGGTTCGGCGGCGTGAGGGGGTGGAGCGATCCGAACACCGTCCACAGGCCGAGCTCGCCCGCCGAGGCGGCGATCGACTCCGCCTCCTCGCGCAGGACGTCCCAGGCGGCACGACTCCAGTCGGCCGGAGCCGGTTCGCCGGACGGGCCGAGCGCCATCACGCGCTTGCTCGGGTAGGTGATCGCCCCCTCGGGGAACTGCACCAGCCGCGCCCCCGCCCCGGCGGCCTCGGCCATCAGGGCCCGGATCTCCTGCCCGGCCGCCCGCAGCGCTCCGCGATCCGTGGGGTCCTCCGGCACCGTGCTCTGCGCGACCGCCAACCGCAATGTCCTTGCCACGGCGTGGACGGTACGGCACGTCCGAACGCCTGGCCAGACCCCCGGCGGGCGGCGGCCGTACGGGGCGGGGCCGGGGGCGGTTCACCGGGGGCGGTGGTTTCTGCGGCCGGGGGCGGTTCGTGCCCGTTCGGACACGGGGCGAGTGCGCCGGTGCGCAGGGGTTGTGACTCCCCGCTGCCCTTTCGCCCGACGGCCTGGACGGGCCGGGCGACCGCGAATGAGCATCGGATGACCCGGCGTCACATCGCTGCTCCTGCGGCTTTGCTGCCGCTGCCGATTCCGTGGAGGACCGCAGTGCACCATCGTTCCCGTCCCACCGCCCGGGCGCTCGGCGCCGGCGCCGCCCTGAGTCTGGCGGTGGCGCTCACCCTGTCCGCCTCCCCCGCCCTGGCCGCGCCGCCTGGCCCGACCGCCGAATCCGATCCCGTCCCCGGCCTGGTGACCGGCGAGGGCACCGCCGCCCCGCAGTTGGTGACCGGGCTGTCCGAGGCGGCGCCCGGCAGTCCCGGTGAGGCGGCCCGCGCCCATCTCGCGGCCAACCCCGACCGGTACCGGATCGACCCGGGGCAGCTGACCGAGCTCGCGGTGGAGCGCACCGCCGAGGGCCGGCACACCGTCAGGTTCCAGCAGTTCCACGGCGGCGTACCGGTGCTCGGCGGGCAGTACCTGGTCCGCCTCGTCGGCGAGGGGGCCGGCCAGCGGGTGGAATCGGTCGGCGGCAAGTACTTCACCGGGCTCACCGCGCCGACCACCCCCGCCGTACCGGCCGCGACGCTGCGCAGGCTGGCGCTCGATTCGCTCACCGACCCGCGCGCCAGGGCCGGCGCCACCGTCGAGGACCGGGGCCCGGTCGTCCTGTCGGGCGGCGCGGGGCGGCTCGCCCAGCACTTCACGGTGCGCGCCACCGACCCGGTGACCAGGGCGCCACTGGTCCGCGAGGTCTACGTGGACGCCACGCGCGGCGTGATCGCCCTCGCCCACGACGCGCAGGGCCCGTTCCAGGCCGAGGGTGCCGGGGCCGGGGCGGCTCGTGCCGCGGCCCCCGCCGCGCCGGAATCCGCCACCGAGCCCGCCGCCCAGCCCGCCACCGGGACCGCCCCCGACCTCCTCGGCCGTACCGTGCCGGTGAACATCGCCCGTCAGCCGGACGGGAGTTACCGGCTCGTCGACCTCACCCGGCCCGCCACCGTCTCCACCTACGACGGGGCCGGGCGGGACTACCGGGAGTTCGGCCGGCTGCCCGCCGACACCCTCCCGGTCGGCTCCCCGGGCCCGGACTTCCCCGCCGCCACCGGCGCCAGCGGCGCCAGCGACGCCCACCTCAACGCCGGTACCGTGTACGACTTCTACCGCACCCGGCTCGGCCGGGACGGCCTGGACGGCAAGGGCAGCCCGATCACCTCCGTGGTGAACGTGAGCAACGGCGGCGCCCCGTTCCCGAACGCCTCCTGGGACGGGCAGAAGATGGTCTACGGCAACGGCGACGCCAAGTACCGCCAGTTCGCCGCGGCCCTCGACGTGGCCGGTCACGAGATGACCCACGGCGTCATCCAGCACACCGCCGACCTGGAGTACGCCGGCCAGTCCGGGGCGATGAACGAGGCGCTGGCCGACTACTTCGGCAACGCCATCGAGGTGACCGCCCGCGGCATCGCGATGACCGACCCGAAGGCCGCACTGCTCGGCGAGAGCCTGTGCCGCACCGGCACCCCCGAGGAGTGCGCGAACCGCCGGCTCGACGACCGCCGCACCACCGTGAACGACTACCTCGGCGCGGGGCTCGAACTGGACAACGGCGGCGTGCACCTCAACTCCACCATCTTCGCCGGCGCCCTGTGGGACATCCGGCGCACCGTCGACCCGCTCACCGCCGACCGGCTGATCTACCGTGCGCTCGCCGAGTACCTCACCCCGCTGGACGACTTCGTCGACGGCCGCAACGCCGTCCTCGCCGCCGGCCGCTCGCTCAACCTCAGCCGGTCCGAACTCCGTTCGGTGGCCGCCGCGTTCGACGCCCACGGGATCCGGGCCGGTTGGCAGAGCCGGATCGACACGGACAGTCGCCCGCTGCTGCGCGGCGTCGCCGCCCCGACCGGGCCGGCCGCGGGCGGAGGCCACTGGGTGATGGGCAACACCAACCCGAACGGCCAGGGCGGGTTCATCCTGTACACCGGATCCACCACCACCCCCGGCACCCCCACCCGGCTCAGCCCGAAGGACGACCGCATGCACGGCTGGGCCGCCACCGACGGCAAGTCCGCCGTCTGGCTGGCGATCGGGCCCGACGCCACCGGCACCTGGGGGACGGAGGTGCTGACCCGCTCGCTGTCCGGCGGCCCGGTCCGCAGCCTGTTCCAGTCATCGACCCAGTCGCCGGTCAGCGTGCAGATATCCGGCGCGGACATCGCCTTCGTGGTGCGCGACGGCGAAAGCAACCGGGCCTCGGTCCGGCTCTCCCACGACGGCGCCCCGCCGGTGGAGCTCCCGCTGCCCGAGGGGCACGCCGTCTCGCCGTTCGCCGGCTCCTCCCTCTCCCTCAAGGACGGCCTGCTCTCCTGGATCGAGACCTGGACGGCCGGGGACGCGACCGTCCAGGCACCGACGGTCTACTCGATCGCCACCGGCCGGGTCGGCGCGCAGTACGCGGTGAGCACCCCCAACGGCACCGACCTGCCGGTCCTCACGTCTCCGACGCTCGCGGGCGGCCGGCTGCTCTGGCTGCAGACCGCGGCCGACCCCACCTCCGGCCGGGACGCCATCCGCTCCGGCGCCCTGGACGGCTCCGGCGTGAACGACCTGCTGCCCGCCGACTCGTCGTACTCCCCGGCCGGCATGGACTTCACCGCCACCGACCAGGCCGTGACCTTCCAGCACCGCGGCGCCAAGCCGAGCGGCGGCTGGTCGAACGCCGCGCTCCCCAAGCTGTACCAGCTGCCGGTCACCGGCGGCGCCCCGGTGCGCGTCTCCTGCAACCGCGGCACCCAGTTCCACCCCGCCGCCGACCAGGGCACCCGGGTGGTCTGGCTGGACGCCACCCCCGGCCGCAACGACGTCGTGGTCCGCAGCCAGCCGGCCCGGGCCTGCTGATCACGTCAGACCGCCGTCGTTCGCCCCGCTGCCGGTGGGTACCGGCATCGGGGCGGACGACGGTCCGCGACCGACCCCCACCAGGCGGAACGGCTAGGCCCGGGCACCGGAAATTCTTCGGCGCCAGCCGGTGAGCGACCGTCACTTCCGGCCGCGCAAACAGCAAGATTTCCTGTCGCCCGTCACCCTTGCGCGCGAGCGCGGGTCTTGAGCGGAGCACCGGTCGGCAGCACCTACGGCACGGGGCGCCCGGGCCGACCCCGGGAGGGGGCGGACGGGGCCGCCGAAGCGGACGGAGGGTCCGGGGCCGGACCCTTAGGCTGGTGCACGCGGCACCGCCGGGAGTGCGACCGTGCCGAGTGAGCAGCCAGCCGAGTGAGCAGCGAGCCGAGGAGCCGGGCATGGAGAGTCGCAGGGTGGTTGTGACGGGGGCGACCTTCCCGGAGCGGGTGGTGCGGGAGCTGGAGGCCGACGGGTTCACCGTCGAGTCGCTCCCCGGCGACCTGGACGAGGACAAGGTGGTCCAGGCGCTACACGGCGCCTGGGGCTATGTGCTGGGCGGGTCGGAACTCATGTCCAGGCGCGCCTGGGAGCAGCTGCCGGACCTCGCGGTTGTCTGTTTCATGGGCACCGGCTACAGCTCCTTCATCGAGCTGCCGGAAGGTGACTCGCGGACGCGGTTCAGCTACACCCCGCACGCCAACGCGGTGGCCGTCGCGGAGTTCACCGTCGCCCAGATGCTCGACCTGGTGCGCGGGGTGACCCGCCGGGTGGCGGGTGTGCGGGCCGGGGTGTGGAGCGAGGACGCGACCCCGTCGCTGGTCGGCGCCCGGCTCGGGGTGGCGGGCATGGGACACATCGGCCGCGAGGTGGCCCGGATGGCGCACGCCGCGTTCGGGATGGAGGTGCTGTACTGGAACCGCACCCACCGCCCGGAGTTGGACGAACTGCCCTACACCGCGGTCTCCTCGCTGGACGAGCTGTTCGAGGCCGCCGACGTGGTGACGCTGCACTTCCCCCACCTGCCCGGGGTCAACGACGGAGTGATCGGCGCGAAGCAGCTGACCGCGCTCGGCTCCGACGGCTTCCTGGTCAACACGGCCCGCGCCGCCCTCGTCGACCCGGCGGCGCTGCGCACCGCGCTGGCCGAGGGCCGGATCGCCGGCGCGTCGATCGACGGCTACTACACCGAACCGACCCCGGCTCCGGACGAAGACCCTTACGGGCTACTGGAGTTCGTGCCGGACCGGCTGCTGGTGACGCCGCACTGCGCCTACCTGAGCACCCAGGCGATCCGGCGGATGGCCGACATGGCGGCCGAGAACCTGCGCGCCGTGGCCCGGGGGGACGAGCCACCGTACGCGGCGACGGCCGGTTAGTGCGCGACCTGGCTGCGCTTGCGTACCCAGGCATCTGCTGGACCACGTCACGAGTGCTCGACCTCTTGCCGAACGGCTCCACCGTCGTGTCGATCAGGACCCACCGGAAGGCCCAATCGACCGTGGCGCCGTGCTTGAGCACTGGAAGGCGCGCGACTTCCGCGCTCAAGTCCACCCGGCAACCCTCTGCGCACGCCGCGACCTCGTACTTGCCCTTGGCAGCTGGATGGCCCTGCCGGCAAGCGAGGACACGGGGACTGTCACAGCGCTGAACGCGGTCAGCCGCGGCTGGTTCTCCGCCGAGACCGTACTTCTGTACGGAAGTGGCCGGGGCAGAGCACTGCGTCCAGCGCTCACACCCATGAGGGTGAGAGGACTACGCGGATGGCGGTCATCGAAGCGCGGGCGCGAGGTTGCGGCGCTCGAAGGTTGGCGTCTCGGCGTGTGAGCCGAGCAGGAGCACGCAGTTCGAGCCGGTACTGGAGAAGATCCGTGTCCCGCGGACAGGGCCGGGCGGGCCCCGGAAGACGCCCGACAGCGTGGCCGCCGACAAGGCCTACAGCAACGGCCCGTGCCGCGCCTACCTGCGCAGGCGCGGCATCCGGCACACGATCCCGGAGAAGGCGGACAGTCAGGCCGCCCGCCCGCGCGAAGGCTCACGCGGCGGGTGCCCACCGGCCTTCGATGAGAAGCAGTAAAGGAAGCGCAACACCGTCGAACGGGCCATCAACAAGCTCAAGCACGCCCGAGCGGTCGCAACCCGATACGACAAGCGCGGATACGTCTAGCTCGGCACCGTCACCGCTGCCGCTCCCGTCATCTGGCTCCGCACATGATCGCCCGGACAGCTCCGCCCGGTAGTCCAGTGAGAGTTCTCCATTGGGCCCCGCTCACCAGGTCACGGGCAGTGACCGCATCCCGTAGATGAACGACTCGGTACGGAACTCGCGTTCGCCGGCCAGCCGCAGCCCCGGCAGTCGGCGGAACAGCGTCTCCAGGGCGATCTGGAGTTCGGCGCGGGCCAGCGGCTGGCCCAGGCACTGGTGCACGCCGAAGCCGAACGCCAGGTGCCGCCGGGCGTCCCGGTCCAGGTCCAGCTCGTCCGTCGCCCGATGGCCGGCGCCGCCGAACACCGCCTCGTCCCGGTTGGCGGTGGAGAGCATCGCCATCACGCCCTCCCCGGCCCGGACGGTGACGCCGCCCAGCTCCACGTCCTCCAGCGCCACCCGGGGCAGGCCGGTGTGCACGATGGTCAGCAGCCGCAACAGCTCCTCCACCGCGCCCGGCAGGGTGGCCGGGTCGGCCAGGCCGGGGATCTGCTCGGGGTGCTCCAGCAGCAGCGCGGTCGACAGCGAGATCATGTTCGCGGTCGTCTCGTGCCCGGCGATCAGCAGCAGCACGCCCATGCCGGCCACGTCGTCCGGGGTCAGGTCGTCCCGCGCCGCGAGTCGGCTGAGGACGTCGTCCTCCGGCTGTGCGCGCTTGCGGGCCGTCAGGTCGCGCAGGTAGTCCAGGACCTCCTCCTGGGCCTCCCGGAGCAGCTCCACGGTGCTCTCCTGGTTGAGCATCGTGCGGCTCAGGCGCTGGAAGCGGTCGTGGTCCTCGTACGGCACGCCGAGCAGCAGGCAGATCACCAGCGAGGGCACCGGCAGCGCGAAGTCGGTGACCAGGTCGGCCGTGGTCCGGCCCGCGGTCATCCGGTCCAGCGCCTCGTCCACGATCCGCTGGATCTCCGGGCGCAGCGCCTCCACCCGCTTGACCAGGAATTCCCCAGTGAGCATGCGGCGCTGGCGGGCGTGCTCGGGGTCGTCGAGCCGCAGGAAGTCCGGATTGTCGGTGATCAGCTCGCGAGCGCCGGCGACCAGCAGCGGGAAGGCCGGGTGGCGTATGTCGGCACTGAACCGGCGGTCGGACAGCACGGTGCGGACCTCGGCGAAGCCGGTGACCAGCCAGCAGAGGTCGCCGTCGGGCAACTCGGCCCTGGTCACCGGCCCGGTGGCGGCGGCCTCGGAGTACGCGGGCGGCGGGCCGAACGGGCAGCCGCCGGAGTGCCGGGCCGGCACTGGGAGGACGGGGGTGGTGGGTGCGGTGGTCAAGGCGGGGGTCTCCTCACGTCGCGGGTGTTCTCGTGGGGTTCGGGGCCCGGGAAGGTTCCCGGCGGCCTGCGGGGCCGGCGGCGGGGGTCCGTCAGGCCCCGGTCCGCGCGGGCTCGTCCCCGGTGACGGTAATCGCCCGGCCCGGGCAGAGCTCGGAGGCGAGTATGACGTCGTCGAACTGCTCGGGCAGCAAGACAGTCTGACGGAGCCTCACGAGACTGTCCCGGTCGTCCTGGTCGAAGACCGCGGGGGCGTTCATCACGCACATGCCGGAGCTGCAGCAACGGTCCCGGTCGACGCTCACCTGCATGTCGGGCACCTTTCGCCAGGGCGGCGCCGACTGCCCGGCGGCCGCCTCTCGTTGTCACGGTCAACCTAGCCGTCGCTGGTCCGTTCACGGAGGGATACGGTGGCCGGATCGGGAATGGCTGATTCGGCCCCTGTGTGTGAACCCCCATTGCGGTGCAATGCGTTTCAACCCGCGGTACTTCGCCGGACGGGTCGGCGGACCCGGCCGCGCGGACGGCCTCACAAGCCTTCGGCGGTGGCCAACTCCCGTACGGAGGACACCGTGTCGGCCTCGGCGGCGCTCTTGTCCGGCCGGTAGCGCACCACCCGGGCGAACCGCAGGGCCAGCCCGGCGGGGTAGCGGGGACTGCGCTGGAGGCCGTCGAAGGCGACCTCGACGACCAGTTCCGGCCGGACCAGCACCGTCCGGGCGTCCCACCCGGTCTCCCGGGCGAGCAACTCGGCGGTCTGCCAGGCGAGCGTCCGGTCGGTCAGCCCCTTGAAGGTCTTGCCGAGCATCACCCACGGGCCGAGCCCCGGCTCGCCGGCCGCCCGGGCGGCCGGCGAGGCCTTCGGACGGTCCCAAGGCGGTCGGACGGTCCCGAGGCGGTCGGACCACCAAGATCCACCTGAGCGCGGAGGGTCGCTGCCGGGCGTTGTCCCTGGTCATCACGCCGGGACAATGCGCCGACTGCACCCAGTTCGAGCCCGTCATGGACAAGATCCGGGTTCCGCGTCTCACGACCGGCCGTCCTCGCACCACGCCTGACAGCGTCAGTGCCGACAAGGCGTACAGCAATTGCCGGACCCGCCGCTACCAACGGCGGCGAGCGATCCGACACGTCATCCCCGAGAAGGCGGACCAGGCGGCGCACCGTCGCAAGCGGGGAAGTGCCGACGGTCGGCCGCCCGGATTCGACAAGGAGCGCGACAAGAAGCGCAATGTCGTCGAGCGCGCGATCAACAAGTTGAAGAACTTCCGCGCCGTCGCGACCAGGTATGACAAGCGCGCGTACATCTTCCTCGGCACGGTCACTGTCGCCGCACTGGTCATCTGGCTCCGCTCATGATCGCGCGGACAGAACCTAGTAGTGCTTTGTTAGGAGGCTTGTCGCATCGTGTGTTCGGTAGTTCTCTGTTGGTATGAGGGCTGGGGAGCTTGCGTTGTGGCGGGGGCGGTTGGAGGAGTTCGCGGCGGAGGTGTTCGCGCCCTTGGCCCGGCGTGATCAGCGGGCCAAGGGCGGGCTGTATCTGCGGGGGCTGCTGCTGGAGGGTCGGCGCAAGTCGATGCCGCCGATGGCCGAGCGCCTGGGGGTCGACCATCAGCGGTTGCAGCAGTTCATGACGTCCTCGACCTGGCCGGTCGAGGACGTGCGGGCCCGGCTGGCGCGGCGCGCGGTGCGGGCGGTGCGGCCCGAGGTGTGGGCCGTGGACGACACCGGCTTCCCCAAGGACGGCAAGGCCTCGCCCGGGGTTGCCCGGCAGTACTCCGGCACCCTGGGGGCTTGTTTCTGAATAACTGTCAGAGTTGATCTTCCTTGTCGGCGGGCTCGGACAGAAGGGCTCGGAGCTGTTCCAGGGTGCGGGTGGGCGAC